>NZ_MUFO01000006.1:0-112915 GCF_001995345.1 Salinivibrio sp. IB872
ATCCGCTAGCTCGGTATCTAGAACATCGTCGCCGCCTTCTGCTGGCGCCTCGTCTTCGCTAGCATCCTCTGCGGCTTCATCTGCATCCGCAGTTTTATCATCTGCTGACTCAGCGTCTAGATCATCGTCGCCGCCTTCTGCTGGCGCCTCGTCTTCGCTAGCATCCTCTGCGGCTTCATCYGCATCCGCAGTTTTATCATCTGCTGACTCAGCGTCTAGATCATCGTCGCCATCTTCTGTTGGCGCCTCATCTTCGCTGGCATCTTCCGCGGCTTCATCTGTATCCGCAGTTTTATCATCTGCTGACTCAGCGTCTAGATCATCGTCGCCATCTTCTGTTGGCGCCTCATCTTCGCTGGCATCTTCCGCGGCTTCATCTGTATCCGCAGTTTCATCACCCGCTGGCTCAGTATCTAGATCATCGTCACTGTCTGGCTCTGGTATATCATTTTCGATATCAGTCTCATCACCATCGTCGCTGTCATAAAGCAAGTGCTCTAGTTCAGCTTCATTCGGATCGGTGTCGTCTTCCCCCCAAAGTGCCGGATCATCGTCCTCAGCCAGTGGATCGATATCATCATCCCCTACCACTTCTTCAAGCAGCGCATCCGAGTCTTCAAGGTGAGGATCATCTTTATCCAGCACTTCGTCTAACAGTGCGTCACTGCTCTCATCAAACTCGTCGATATCATCATCGTCATCGTTGATCCAAGCCTCGTCATTAGTCTCTTCTTCATCACCAACCAATTCATCGAGCAACTCGGTGGTGTTATCGAGGGATAGGTCGTCATCGTCGCTATCGTCATCCGATAGATCAATGTCTTGGCTAAGGTCAAGCTCAGGCTCGTCTTCGAGAACCTTGTCAAACAAGGCATCATTTGGTGCGTCTTCTGGCTCCTCAGCAGCCTTGTCTGTGTCTGATGTTGCTTCTTCCGGCTGGTCAGCACCCTCACCTTGTTCGCCGGCTAACAGGGCGTCGATATCATCAACATCGCCGCCATTATCTTCTTCGAGTGATTTTGCCCATTCTGCAGCCAGTGCTTCATCCGCACTCATTTCTTCTTCAGGGGCAGCGTCTGACTCTTCTGGGGTCGACTCTTCTTCGACCGATGGTTCAGGCGTCTCTTCTGGGGGAGCCTCCGCTAGCTCATCCAGCGCTCGCTCCATGTCCTCCAGACCAATAGCATCATCCCCATTGGGTGCCACGCTCGACTCATTACCCGACATATCATCGAGGTCATCATCCAAATCAAGATCGTCGAGATCCGTGTCATCACCGAACATTTGGTCTTCATCGCTACCAAAGTCGTCGGCAATTTCTAACTCATCATCCTGCGGCTCCTCATTCGCTTCTTCCTCTTCAGGATCAGGCACCATGATAACCGGCATATCATCTTCAATCTCATCATGATCGAGCGCCGCTGGCTCTTCGACGTCATCCTCTTGCTTTTTACGACGCGAGAGGAAGAAGAAAATCGCCCCCGCAATCGCAGCGCCAGGCAGAATCGCTAGCATAGCCAGCAATAACGGGCTATCCATCAATGACTCCACCGCTGATGGCGGCTGGGTTTCTTTTGCGACTTTCGCTTGGCGTTGTTGCTCTAAGAACGCGCGGATTTCTTGGTTCAATTCAGCATCATTGCCCACTTGCTCTTTCAGCGCAGAAAGCTCGTGTTGAACTTCCGATAAGCGGACTTTGAGCACATGGTTACTTTCTACCAAGCGCGTCATTTCTTGATCAGATGCTTGCAATTGCGACTGCAAATTCTCAACCACTTGTGGCTGTGGTGACATGTCATCGCTTGACGACTCCGCCATCGAAGATGCATCGGACTCTTCAGTGTCTGGTGAAGGAAGCGTTGCTTCAGGACGAGAGGCAGCCGGTTGCTGAGGTTCACGAGGTGCGCTCACTTGGGTGCTAAGTGGCGTTTGCGGGGTTGCCTGTGCTTGCTTTCTCGCTTGGTCGATTTCGAGGCGCGCAACAACATCGTTAGTGCTTTCACGCTGAATTTGCGCCAAGGTGGGCATTAATAAGTTACTGCCAGGCTGCAAACTATGGATATTGTTATCCGCAAATGCATTCGGATTTAAGCGAAAAATCGCTCCCAAGGTTTGATAAACACTGACTTGGTTATTCGGCCGCATTTGCGTGGCAATAGACCACAAGGTTTCATTCGCCCCGATTGGTCCATAACGCTGCGGTGTCGGCGTATTCACTGGTTGCGGCACTGATTGCGCCTCAGTGGTCATTTCATCCTGCGGTCCAAGAATACGAATCGCCGCTTCCACAGAAACAGTAGAAAAACTGAAGACAATAAACGCGATCATGGCTAGCAAGACAGCAAGACGCTGACTGAACTTTCCAGTAGTCATACACGTTTTACGATGAGAAGACTGTTCACTTTGCTGTGCGTCGGACACACCCGCACCCCTTATGGCAGAAATGGCCTCACTAAATATCTAACTATATCGGAAGCCATGCTAAAAACTGTAGTTTGATGATATAAAAGTGTGTTGTGCGATCAAACTGTGGGCGCTCGGCCTCAGTTTTACCTTTACGATTACCGGCAATTTGCCGCGACACACCGAGTTCAAAGCAAAAATAGTGCCTAAAAAAATACCCTGTCAATGATGACAGGGTATCATGGCGTCTTGCCATCGTTGCGATAAACGCTGTGGCAATTTTACAAGTAATCGCGCACCAGCAGTTCCGCAATCTGCACTGAGTTCGTTGCAGCCCCTTTTCGAACGTTATCCGCCACGACCCAAAGGTTTAAGCCATTCGGGTGGCTAATATCATTGCGGATCCGACCCACTAACACCTTGTCAGTGCCAGTGCCCTCTTTCACTTGCGTCGGGTAGTCCTCCCCCTCGAACACTTCGATATGTTCATGTTGGCTCAAGATTGCCACCGCTTCTGTAGCGTCAATTGGTTGACGGCATTCAATATGCACCGCTTCGGCATGGCCATAGAAAACAGGAACACGCACGCAGGTAGGGTTCACGCCAATCATTTCATCGGCAAAGATCTTCTGCGTTTCCCACACCATTTTCATTTCTTCTTTGGTGTAGCCATTGTCCATAAACTGATCGATCTGCGGCAAACAATTAAACGCGATCTGTTTGCTATATAGCGCTGGTTCAGCGTCTTGACTATTGAGCAGTTTTACCGTTTGTCCGGCAAGTTCGTCGATGCCCGACTTACCGGAACCCGAGACAGATTGATAGGTCGACACGTTAATACGCTCGATTCCCACTGCATCATAAATCGGTTTCAACGCCACCAGCATTTGGATGGTGGAACAATTGGGGTTAGCGATGATATTGCGGTTACGAAAATCGCCAATCGCGGCCGGGTTCACTTCGGGGACCACAAGAGGGACATCAAAGTCATAACGGAACTGGGAGGTGTTATCAATCACGACAACACCTGCGTCTGCCGCTATCGGCGCCCACTGCGCAGATGCTTGTGCGCCGGCTGAAAACAGGCCGATTTGCACTTGGGTCCAATCAAACTTCTCTACGTTTTGAACACGTAGGCTTTCGCCTTTGAATTTGATGGTTTCTCCTTCACTGCGCTCACTGGCGAGCAGGTGCAGTGTCCCAATCGGAAAGTCGCGCTCTTCTAGGCTATCAATAATCGCGCGTCCAACCGCGCCTGTTGCGCCTAAAACCGCAACGTCAAATGCTTGTGTCATGCTTGCTCCTCAATACTAAAGCCGAGCTTAGCCAGCGACTGTAACCCGAAATCCGTCTGTCCGGCTACTGTGATCGCACTGTACTCACGTCGATCCCAGTAATTTTTTCGTAATTGGTCAAAGGCTGTACGTTGTGCGGGTTTATTGTCCCCAGCGCCATGCATTGCGCGACGAAAATCACTGTCGTCCCGACGAATATCGTAGACCAATTGTGTCAATGCCATTAGATCGCTTTGTTGCCATGGCTGGGCAAGCGTCACATGAGGGATGGGGGCGGTCGGTAGCAAGTCACTGGCGTGGGCACGATGAGGCAGGCCAAGGTGTTCACACAGTGCGTTAAACACCATGGTAGTGCCGCGCGCTTTTCCTTCTAAGCCATAGCCTGCAATATGCGGCGTGGCAAAGGTCAGCTTATCCATGAGGTCCAGATCAACCTCGGGTTCATGCTCATACACATCAAGCACCGCATCCATGTCGCCTTGATCAAGTCGTGCACTCAAGGCCTGATTGTCAACCACAGGGCCGCGCGCCGCATTAATCAATATACTGCCCGCGCCCAATGCCGCTAAACGTGCTGCGTTCATCAAATGGTAAGTGGGGTATTGGCCATCGCGCGTTAATGGTGTGTGAAAAGTCACTACATCACACGATGCAATAAGTGTATCAATATCAACCATTGGACGTGGATCACCGGCATCTTGACGAGGTGGATCGCACAACACCGTTTTTATCCCCAGCGCATCAAGGCGTTCGGCTAGATAACTGCCCACGTGCCCGACTCCCACAATACCGACCGTCCGGTCTGTAATCGAGAATCCTTGTTGTTGGGCCAAGACAAGCAGCGCGCTGATCACGTACTCAGCAACCCCAACTTTGTTGCAGCCGGGCGCAGCCGTCGCGTGAATACCTTGTGCATGCAGGGCGTTAAAATCAAGATGATCTTCACCCGCGGTGGCAGAGCCGACAAAACGTAACCGAGACGCGCCTTTGACTAGGGCATGATTCACTTGTGTCACACTTCNCTTCTTACCATTAATGCATCAGCATCAATCAAATCCGCCGCGCTGATTGCGCGTCCGGGTAATGCCACGACCTCACCCAATTGGCTAAACAAGGCTTGGGCATAAGGCATGTTTTCGTCTACAACAATTTTCACGTTCAACGTCCTGTGTGAGTCGGTGCACCGCGTATCGGATGCAAAATGCGAAGGCAATATTGTATCTGGCTCGTCACAAGAAAACACCCTTGCTCAACGGGGGACGGTGGAATTATCGATRGCAGGAACCGGCATAAAAAAACCCGGCCGAAGCCGGGTAAATCCAGGACCTGAAAAGACTATTAACGGCTCTCAACGATAATAGCCCGCGTCTGATGGCAGAATTGCTCTGCAAACCTGGAAAACGAGGGGCGGATTAACCGCGATATTTTTCGATCACCAAGGTCGCATTGGTGCCACCGAAGCCAAAGCTGTTCGACATCACTCGCGTCAGTGCTTGCTCACGCGGTGTAGTGACAATATCCAACCCTTCTGCAGCAGGATCGAGTTGTTCGATGTTAATACTTGGCGCCACAAAGCCATGCTCCAGCATCAACGTCGAATAAATGGCTTCATGCACACCTGCCGCGCCTAATGCGTGGCCCGTCATGGCTTTGGTCGCTGAAATCGCTGGGCTCTTACCTGCGAAAACTTCTTGGATCGCGCCAAGCTCTTTGACATCACCGACTGGCGTGGATGTACCGTGGGTGTTGATATAATCCACGTCGCCGTCCACATCTTGCATCGCCATCTTCATACAGCGGATAGCGCCTTCGCCTGACGGGGCAACCATGTCGTAGCCGTCAGAAGTCGCACCATAACCGACGATTTCACCGTAGATGGTCGCGCCACGCGCCAATGCATGCTCAAGCTCTTCGACCACCAACATGCCGCCACCGCCAGAGATAACAAACCCATCGCGGTCTGCATCATAGGTCCGTGAGGCTTTTTGTGGATCGTCATTGTATTTCGTTGATAACGCACCCATGGCATCAAACATCATGGTCAATGACCAATCAAGCTCTTCGCCGCCACCCGCAAATACGATATCTTGCTTACCCAATTGGATGAGCTCAAGTGCATGACCGATACAGTGTGCCGACGTCGCACAGGCAGAGCTCATGGTGTAGTTCACCCCTTTAATTTGAAATGGGGTGGCCAAGCACGCAGAGACCGTCGAGGACATAGTGCGGGGCACCATGTAAGGGCCAACGCGTTTAACCCCTTTTTCTCGAAGAATATCGACCGCGGCTACTTGGTTAACAGAAGACGCACCGCCTGAGCCTGCGACAAGGCCGGTCCGTTCATTAGAGACGTGTTCAGGTGCAAGACCTGCGTGTTCAATTGCTTGCTCCATGGCAAGATAAGCAAAGCCAGCCGCGTCACCCATAAAGCGCATTTTTTTGCGGTCGATATGGTCGGCGGGGTTCAGTTTGAGGTCACCCCAAACGTTACTGCGCAGTTTCATATCGGCAAACTGCTGAGAGAAGTTAATGCCAGATTTTCCCGCTTTGAGCGACTCCAGCACTTCTTTGACGTTGTTACCAATACTGGAAACAATCCCCATGCCTGTAATGACAGCTCGTTTCATGATTCTTTCCTAGACGTTAATTTCGCAGTGGATGATAGCGTTTTTAAAGCTGATAAGTGGTCAGCTTTCCTTTCAGTCAGTACAATTTCGCTTTTACGACATTTTTGTATGAGGCATTTGTGAGCTCTCCCTCAATTAAACATGCGCAAATCAGTTGGAACGACACTGGCACACCGGTCGCCGACCAGTTTGACGATGTGTATTTTTCTAACGCTGACGGCCTCGCCGAAACCCGCTATGTGTTTTTGGCTCAAAACCAACTCCCCACCCGCTGGGAGACCCACTCATCGCCCCGCTTTGTGATCGCGGAAACCGGTTTCGGCACCGGATTAAACTTTCTCGCGACCTGGCACGCCTTTGCGCAGTTCCGCCAAGCCCAACCCGATGCGGCGGTCACGCAACTGCACTTTATCAGTTTCGAAAAATACCCTCTGACCGTAGAAGATCTTGACCGTGCGCATCAAGCTTGGCCTGAGCTTGCCCCGTATGCAGAGCAGCTTCGCTCTCACTACCCTGTCCCTTTGGCGGGCTGTCAACGGATCGTGCTGGCACAAGGTCAGATTACACTCGATTTGTGGTTTGGTGATATTAAAGATTGGTTACCACAAGTGCCGACTGGCGCAGCAGGGATTGTCGATGCTTGGTATCTCGACGGTTTTGCCCCGAGCAAAAACCCGGAGATGTGGAATCAAGATTTATTCGATGGCATGGCTAGGCTTGCCCGTGAGCAGTGTACTTGCGCCACCTTTACCGCCGCTGGTTTTGTCCGTCGTGGTCTGTTAGCTGCCGGTTTTGACATGAAAAAGGTGAAAGGGTTTGGCCACAAACGCGAAATGCTGGCAGGCCGATTACCCACGCGGAAAACGGCGACCAGCTTTCAACCATGGTACGCACGGACTCCCGCGATATCGGCAGATGATATCGCGGTGATTGGCGGAGGGATTGCCAGTGCCGCATTGATCACGGCATTACTTCAACGCGGAAAACGCGTCACCCTCTATAGCCAAGACTCGCACCCTGCGGCGGGGGCATCAGGTAACCGCCAAGGCGCCATTTATCCACTTTTAAATGGCAACAACGACAATTTAAGCCAATTTTTTGCTCCTGCGTTTTTGTTTGCTCGCCAGTTTGTTGAACAACAACACGAGCAAGGGATCGCGTTTGAACACCAATGGTGTGGCGTGACGCAACTGGGTTACGATGAGAAAAGTGCGACCAAGCTGGCTAAAATGACCAAGGGTGACTTTCCAGACACACTCGTCACGCCAATCGATAATGCAGATGTGGCTGAGACGGTCGGCCTAGAAACCGGTCATGCAGGCGTATTTTATCCATTGGGTGGGTGGATGAGCCCACAACAATTTACGGCCGCTGTGATTGATGCGGCTATCGCGAGCGGACAACTGCGCGCACATTTTGATTGCCACGTGGATGCACTGAGGCAAGCCGACAATGGCTGGACGCTTAGTACAGCACTTGGTGAGGTTTGGCATCATAATGTCGTAATCGCAAATGGCCACCAATCCGCCCAATTTGGCCAAACACAGCCGATTCCTGTTTATCCGGTGCGAGGTCAAGTGAGCCATGTCCCCACCAATGCTGAGCTGCGTCAACTCAATACAGTGCTGTGTTTCGAAGGCTATTTAACGCCGGTCAATCAAGCAGGAGAGCATTGCTTGGGGGCCAGTTACAGCCGGAATAATGCCGATCTCACTTTCCAAGCTGACGAGCAAACCGAGAACCAACAGCGTCTCACCGGTTGTATTGATACCGACTGGGCGCGTGCCGTGCCAGTTGCAAAAGAAGGACGTGTGGGCGTACGCTGCGCCAGTCGCGATCACCTCCCGTTTGTGGGCAATGTTTGCGACTATCACGCACTGGTTACCGCGTACCAAAATCTGCAAAAGGACAAAGAAAAAGCAGGCTCCGTGCCTGTCTATCCGGGGCTATTTTGCTTACTCGGCTTGGGGTCACGAGGTCTTACGTCTGCGCCGCTTGCCGCGGAAATACTCGCCGCACAATTGTGTGATGAGCCTTTGCCATTACCACAAACGGTGCTCGACAGCCTGCATCCAGGGCGAATGTGGGTGCGTAAGCTGTTAAAAGGTAAAGCCTTGTAACCACAGTTACGAGACAAAACAGCCATCGTCTCGACGATGGCTGTTTACTGTCGGCGCCGCTTATTTCATGCGCTCAGCGGCGAAGACTATTGGTCTTTTTCTACTTGTTGCTGCAGCAAGTCCCACAATGCGCCCACCAAACGTTGATCGCCGGGAGACAATTCACTGGCATTGTCATTAAGGCTGGCATCCACACGCGCTTTGAGCGAAGCAACGTCATCAAGACCTTCCAGTTCGCAGTCTGCAGCGGCAAGAGACACATGGCCACGTAAATAACCACTGGCAAATAACTCATCATCAGAGGCGGTTTCTACCATCTCATCAATCAAGGTCAAAATACGTTCTTCGTAGTCTTGGATCATCATGTCTCTCTTAGCCTGACTCGGGCAATGCAAAATCGTTGGGCGTTAACGGGGCAATGCCGTAAAAGCCTCGCAAGGTATCAGAAAACTGCTTAGCACGCACGGGTAATGCGGGGCTTGTGCTGTCTTCGCTCAGGTAGTCCATCACTTGCTGACGCACTTTGGCAGTAAACGCATGGCGATCTGGCTCGACACCGCTTAAATTGTCGCAACTGACTTGAAAACGAAACCCACAGCTTGCAGACAGTATCCACTCAATCGCTTGTGGCTTCACTTCCACGGCCTCAAAGGCGGCTTGCGTGTCAGCATCACGGCCATCGGGGTGATACCAATAGCCATAGTCTTCCAATTGACGGCGTTTCTCGCCGGCAATGGTCCAATGTGCAATTTCATGTAACGCAGAAGCAAAAAAACCGCGCGCAAAAATCACCCGATGATATGGGTACGTTGCATCCGCGGGCCGATAAATGGGTTCATCGCCGCCCAGTAAGAGTTCAGTATTGAACGTGCTAAGAAATGTTTGGTTAAAAAGCCGAATTAAGTCGTGATAATCGTGGGTCATACAGCACTTTAATAGGATTAAATATCAATCAGTAACAAAAAAGACATTTTTAGCGATAAAAAGTAGCATCTCTATTAGCTAAGCCTTTCAATCTAAACACTCTTTTTTATTTGTTCCTCATCACAAATTTGATTGTGTGAGGCCGTTAAGGCCACTACAATGCGCGTCAATTTCTAATCTCAGTATAAGGTGTCGGGTTGTATGTTGTTATTGACGCTTTATGTCATCGGCATTACCGCGGAAGCCATGACAGGCGCGCTCTGCGCAGGCAGAAAACACATGGACTGGTTTGGGGTGATGTTTGTCGCCAGCGCCACCGCTATCGGTGGCGGAACAGTCCGCGATATTCTTTTTGGCCACTACCCTCTCACTTGGGTTGCTAACCCGCATTTTCTCGTAATTACTTGCGTCGCAGGCTTGATTACCCCGTGGATTGCCAGCTGGGTTGCACGCAATTATAAACTGTTTGTCACCCTAGATGCACTGGGCCTTGCCGCCTTCAGTATTATTGGCTGCCGCGTTGCGATGGATATGGGGCTACATCCTCTGATTTGCATGGTTTCATCTCTGATAACCGGTATTTTTGGCGGGCTATTGCGTGACTTAATCTGTCGTCAATCGCCGATGGTCTTGCATAAAGAGCTATATGCCTTGGTCGCCTTTGTCACCGGTGCGCTTTACTTTAGCTTGATTCGTCTCGATGTCGGTGAACTGATTGCGACAGTTGCCAGTTTAGTGATTGGCTTTGGGTTTAGAATGGCCGCCCTTCGCTTTGGTTGGTCGTTACCGGTTTTTCGCTTTGAAGCGCCTTCATCGCTGCACTGATCATAAAAAACCGCACAACTGGGTGCGGTTTTTTGGGGAAATCGACTGAATCAAAAACTATATGCTGGGGTTCGCCCCCATTTGGCCACGATGACGCAGCAAATGGTCCATAAGCACAATCGCCACCATGGCTTCAGCAATCGGTACCGCGCGGATCCCTACACAAGGATCATGACGGCCTCGGGTAACCACATCCGCGGACTCCCCGTGAATATCAATGCTTTTTCCCGGCACCGTAATGCTAGACGTCGGCTTGAGCGCTAAATGGGCAACCAGCGGCTGGCCTGAAGAAATTCCCCCCAGAATGCCACCGGCATGGTTTGAGGCAAAGCCGTCAGGATGAATTTCATCACGATGCTCACTGCCGCGCTGGGTTACCACATCAAAACCATCGCCAATCTCGACCCCTTTCACCGCATTGATCCCCATCAGTGCGTGGGCGATATCAGCATCTAAACGGTCAAACACCGGCTCCCCTAAGCCTACCGGCAGGTTTTCCGCCACTACGGTCAGTTTCGCACCGATCGAGTCGCCGTCTTTTTTGAGCTGACGGATAAGTGAGTCTAACTCATCGAGTTTATTTGGGTCAGGACAGAAGAAAGGATTTTGCTCAACTTGCGCCCAATCGACTGTGTCTATGGTCACGTCGCCCATCTGCGCCAAGTAGGCACGGACTTGAATACCGTGGACTTGGGCTAGGTATTTTTTAGCCACCGCCCCGGCGGCAACACGCATCGCGGTTTCACGCGCTGACGAACGACCACCGCCGCGGTAATCGCGGATGCCGTATTTATGATGGTAAGTAAAATCTGCATGGCCGGGACGAAACACATCTTTGATTTTGGAATAATCTTTTGAGCGCTGGTCGGTATTTTCGATCATCAAGCCGATCGATGTCCCCGTGGTTTTGCCCTCAAACACACCGGAGAGAATATTAACAGCGTCAGGCTCGCGACGCTGTGTGGTGTATTTCGATGTGCCGGGGCGACGACGGTCAAGATCATGCTGCATGTCCGCTTCCGTCAGCGCCAACCCTGGGGGGCAGCCGTCAATAATCGCGCCCAGTGCGATACCGTGGCTTTCTCCAAACGTCGTCACGCGAAAAATTTGTCCAATCGTGTTGCCTGCCATGCCTTCCTCTGTTTGCCTGATGGGCATTGTTGTGTTTTTGCGTACTTTGTTAGCAATTAACCACAAAGCAGTCAAAGACGCAAAAAAAATCCACCTCTGGTCGTCAGTGCCAAAATAAAAAAAGCCAGCACAAAGGCTGGCTAGAAAAGTATGCGAAGCACGTGTGACTAGTCGCGATAAAGCGCAAATTCCTCAGCACAGGCAACCAAATCCTGACGCGAGATCATGAACACGCCATGACCGCCGTTTTCGAATTCGATCCAATGCAACGGTAGGTGGCCATATTGCTCTTGCATGTGCACCATCGAGTTACCCACTTCACAGATCAGTACACCATCGTCGGTGAGGTAATCCGGAGCATTGGCTAGGATACGACGAACCAGTTTTAATCCATCCGTCCCGGCAGCCAGCCCTAATTCAGGCTCATGGCGGAACTCGTCAGGCAGGTCAGCCATGTCTTCTGCATCCACGTACGGAGGATTGCTAACAATCAAATCGTACTTATCTTGCGGGACGTCTTTTAGTAAATCAGAACGCAGCGGGATCACTTGCTCTTCCAAGCCGTGATCTTGAATGTTGATTTCGGTCACTTCCAACGCATCGGTAGAAATATCAACCGCATCGACTTCGGCCTCAGGGAAAGCATAGGCGCATGCAATGGCAATACAGCCACTGCCGGTGCATAGGTCCATAATGCGGCTTGGGGCATGCGGTAAAATACCGGCAAACTCTTGTTGGATCAGCTCACCAATCGGTGAACGTGGCACCAAGACGCGCTCGTCAACAAAAAACTCGAGGCCACAGAAATAGGCTTTGTTGGTCAAGTACGCAACAGGGGTTTTATCGTTAATCCGTGCAATGACACGCTCAACAATACGATGTTTTTCACTGGTGGTCAGGCGCGAAAAACGCGTCTCAGACGGGACATCGACAGGAAGATATAAGGTAGGAAGCACAAGCTGCACCGCCTCGTCCCAAGCATTGTCTGTGCCATGACCGTAAAACAGCCCTGCCGCATTGAAACGACTAACTGTCCAGCGCAGCATGTCTTGCAGCGTATGTAATTCGCTGACCACTTCTTCAGTAAAAATCGTATCCACATTGGCCTCCATCGGCTTCATGCAATTTAGGGTCGCCCTTTGACGCGAGGTCAGTACAATAAGCAGCATTTTGAGCTGGCTGAATGTACAATTCAGATTATCACCTCGGGGACAGTTTTTTATGAGCAAAAAACCATCAATAACGGAAGAGGATTTTGCATTATTCCGTGATGCCGTCAAAGGCGCAAAAAAGTTGGAGCAGGATACCATAAACCCGCCACAACGCCAGACGAGCAAACCGCGCAAACAGCAGCGATTCGAGCAACAAAGCCGCGATCATGCCTTTTACTTTTCTGATGAGTTTGAGCCTTTACTCAGTGAATCCGGCCCTATGCAATACGCCCGCCAAGGCGTCTCAAAATATGAGGTGAAGCGCTTGCGTCGTGGCGTCTATGTGCCCGATATCTATTTAGATTTACATGGCATGACACAGATGGAAGCAAAACGTGAACTCGGCGCGATGCTGGCTGCCTGTGTCAAAGACGGCGTCCAGTGTGCCAGTGTCATGCACGGCATCGGCAAAGGGATCCTCAAAGAAAAAATCCCGCTGTGGCTCGCACAGCATCCGGATGTGTTGGCATTTCATCAGGCCCCACTAGAGTTCGGCGGTAATGGTGCACTCTTGGTGTTAATCGACGTTTCCGACCGCTAGCTCCCGAGCCGGTTTAGCCTTGTAGCTCGCGCGGTGACATCATTGCAATAAGCTCGGCCGTATCGTTTTGACCATCGATATCAAGTACTGCCATGGCTGACGTCGAGAACATTGGCGGCTGACCATTTTGCAACCACTCGTTGGTCAAATAGCCCACCAGCGGCAAATGAGATACCACGAGGACGACATTCGGTGCTTCTACGTCAAACATGGCTAGCAGATAGGTATAAACTTGGTCGCTCTGACCATAAGGCGTGATGTCTGGCTCAGTGGCAACCTCACGGGCAGGAAGGTGCGGCGCACAGACTTGCCATGTTTGCTGGGCACGTAAGTAAGGACTTACCAACACTTTATCGATCGTCTCGCCAGCCAAATGTTGACTGAGCCAAGCTGCCATTTGCTCACTTTGTCGCTCGCCATTCGCGGTCAAACCGCGTTCGCTATCGCTTGCAGCAAACGCTTGTGCTTCCCCATGACGCATTATGATCAGTTTCATAGCCAGAAATACTCACAACAGTTATCTGTGATTTAGCCGCATGCTACCAATGTATATCGCAAAAGACCAAAGAAGAGGTTTGCGACTCAGGTCACTGGTAGTCATAATTGAGGCATAACTTGTTTAAACGATATCGAGTTGCCTGTGCATGTTAGCCCAAATGACAATAAGCGCTACCGTTATTTCACCCTGCCCAACGCACTCCGCGTTTTGGCAGTCTCCGATCCTGCGGCACACCGCAGCGCGGCAGCCTTATCTGTTAATGTGGGCCATTTTCATGACCCAGCCGACCGAGAAGGCTTGGCACACTTTCTCGAGCATATGCTGTTTTTGGGCACGGATGCGTATCCGCTAGCAGGTGACTTTCAGCGCTTTATTAGCCAGCATGGTGGCCATAATAACGCGTGGACAGGGACTGAAAACACCACCTTCTTTTTCGATATTCGCCCCAGCCAATTCCGCGCGGCTCTCGACCGCTTCAGCGCGTTTTTTATTTCGCCTCGCTTTGATGCCGATGCTGTCGATAAAGAGCGTCAGTCCGTGGATGCTGAATATCGCATGAAGCTCAACGACGATGTGCGACGCATCTATCAAGTCCATAAAGAAACCATTAATCCTGCTCACCCTTTCGCAAAATTCTCAGTCGGAAGCTTGGAGACCTTAGCAGACAGAGCGGGTCAGTCGGTGCGAGACGATCTGATTGCGTTTTATCACGCCAATTACAGCGCTAACCTGATGACGTTAGCCGTCACGGGCCCACAGTCGCTTGATGAGCTAGAAGCGATGGCACAGCAGCATTTTAGTGCCATTATCAATCACGACTATTCGCCACTGCGCATCCATGAACCACTGATTAGTGCCGCACAGCGACGCCAGTGGGTCACCGTGGAGCCACTTAAAGAGGTACGCAAGTTAACCCTCGCGTTCTCACTGCCCGAAAGCGAATATCAATACCGCACGAAACCTCTATCTTACATCGCCCACCTTCTCGGCTACGAAGGTCCTGGTAGCTTAATGTCTCTGCTCAAAAGCAAAGGCTACATCAATACCCTCTCTGCAGGCGGTGGCATCAGTGGCAAAGATTTCCGTGAGTTTACCTTAAGCCTTGCACTCACCGAACTGGGCTTGAGCAAGCTCGACGACATTATCACCTATGTGTTTCAAGCCATTCAGCTTATCCGCCAATACGGTGTGGAAGCGTGGCGTTACCAAGAAAAACGCCAAGTCCAAGAGCTTGCGTTTTACTATCAAGAGCCGCTGCGCCCGATTGATACAGTGAGTCAGCTGGTGATGAATATGCAGCATTATGACCCGATTGAGGTGGTATACGGGGATTACATGATGGCCGGATTTGACCACGCCCAAATCCAAGCCATGCTGCAGCAAATGACGGTCGATAACCTCAGGGTAACCTTGGTTGCCAAAGGCTTTAAATACGACAAACTAGCCAAATGGTATGACACCCCCTACGCGGTGAAGCACTTTAGCGAAAAGCAGYGTGAGAAATGGCGCACCACCTATATTTCTCCTGCGCTGACGTTACCCGATCCGAATCCCTACATTGCCGATGCGCTGCGTCCCTTGCCGCTTGAAGATGATGCGAGCGATACGCCGATATTGATAGAAGAGCTGCCAGGGTTCCGGCTCTGGCATGGTCAAGAGCCTCACTTTCGGGTGCCCAAAGGGCATGTCTACATTGCCATTGACAGTCCGCATGCCGTCGCTAGCGTCAAAAACATTGTCATGACGCGCTTGAGCGTCGAAATGCTACTTGAAGCGCTAAACGAACATGCCTACCAAGCAGAAATTGCAGGCATTAATTACAACTTATATGCCCATCAAGGTGGCGTTACACTAAACATCAGTGGCTTTAATGATAAACAGCCGCTGCTGTTGGCCTTGATCCTCGACACCTTTTCACGGCGCAACTTTAAGCCCGAACGCTTTGAAGTGATCAAAAGCCAACTTAAGCGTAATTGGGAGAACGGGGCCAAAAATAAGCCATTAAGTCAGCTATATAACAGCATGACGGGGATATTGCAGCCCAATAACCCACCCTATCAAGCCTTACTCGACGCGCTCGACACCGTCACGCTCGCCGATTTACCCGAGTTCGTTGAGGCCATGTTCGCCACGCTGCATGTGGATATGTTTGTCTACGGCAACTGGCACCGTCACCAAGCGAAGGCCTTGGCCGAAACCGTTAAAGATGCGCTGCGGGTAGACGACCAAACCTATCAAGAATCGGTCCGGCCGCTGACCCTATTAGACGACTGCGGCACCGTGAGCTATGAGCTAGCACTCGATCATGCGGAGTCGGCGTTGTTGGTGTACTACCAAAGTCCAGACACTTCCTCCGAAGCGGTCGCCACCTACACGCTTGCCAATCATCTGATGTCAGCCACCTTTTTTAACGAGTTGCGCACGCGCCAACAATTGGGATATATGGTAGGCGCTGGCAATTTACCGTTAAATCGCCACCCAGGGCTGATCTTTTATGTCCAATCGCCAATGGCAGGCCCTAACCAACTGATGGCCGCCGTGGATGACTTCCTCAATGCGCTATTTATGATCTTGCTGGAAATGAGCGAAGCGCGCTGGCAAAGCAGTAAGCAAAGCCTGTTAGCGCAAATTCGCGAGCCAGATAATAACCTGCGCGCTCGCGCGCAGCGCTATTGGATCAGTATCGGCAATAAAGACTATCACTACGAACGCCGTGAACAGGTGGCCGAGGCCATGGAGTCGCTAACCCGAGCCGACATGGTGCGTTTTGTGGTTAATCGTCTCAAACCGCGAACCGCGGATAGGCTTGTCATGCATAGCTGCGGCAGCGAGCACCGTGAACATGCCGCATTAGACGGTGCGCACCCTATTCGCGATATTGACGCATTTCGCGCCATTTGTGGCCGTAGCGAAGAATAAGCGCGTCACTGCGAAACCACAGTGGTCCTTTGTCAGGCCACTATAAAAAGGGCAGCGTAACGCTGCCCTTTCGATTCAGGTGACACGCCGAGCTCAGGGATAAAACTGTTGCCCTTCTTTTGCCATCATCACCAAACGCTCGCACGGTGCAAAACGGTCCCCATAACGGTCTTGATGAGATTGCAGCAAGCTCACAATGCGCTCTATTCCCACTTGGTCCATATAGCGGAAAGGGCCACCTAGGAAAGGAGGGAACCCAATGCCGAAAATCGCACCGATATCACCATCACGGGCAGAGCGGATCACCCCTTCATCCAAACAACGCGCCGCTTCATTGAGCATCATCAGCGCACATCGCTGTGCGATGTCATGGCCAGAGAGCGTTGGATTCAGCTTGATATTGAGCAGGCTGTACACTTTTTTATCGGCCTGTTTGCCCTTGCTGCCTTTTTTGCCCGTATCGTATAAGTAAAATCCTTTGCCTGTTTTACGCCCTTTTCGGTCGTCGTTCAGCAACACATCAAACACATCTGGCGCTTCAAAACGCTCACCCAGCTCTTGAGTCAAAATGGGCGCAATCTTAGCCCCAATATCGATTCCGACTTCATCCAATAGGGTGATCGGACCAACTGGGAAACCGAAGTCGAGTAAAGCATTGTCGATATGCTCAATGCTTTCGCCAGCCAATAACACTCGCGCCGCTTCGTTCATATAGGGCGCTAGAATACGATTGACATAAAAGCCCGCACTGTCACCAACCACGATAGGCGTTTTACCTTGTTGACGAGCCAGTTTTACCACAGTCGAAATGGTCTTCTCACTGGTACCTGTATGCGGGATGACTTCCACCAGCGGCATTTTTTCCACCGGGCTAAAGTAATGCAAGCCCACAATGTTCTCCGGGCGCTGGCTGCCTTGAGCTATTTGGTGAATAGGCAATGACGAGGTATTGGTGGCAAAAATTGCCTCGTTTCCTGTGATTGACTCCATTTCCTCGACCATACGATGCTTGAGTGATAAATCTTCAAACACCGCTTCAATCACCACATCTGCATTCGACAAGGTGGTCGCTTGCGTATCGCCAGACAGTTGCATCATGGTCGCTTGCAGTTCCGCTTTACTGATCTGCTTACGCTTGCGCTTTTTGTTGAGCAAATTGTAGCTGTAGCGAAGCGCGTTTAAGATGCCGTCTTCACTGACATCCTTCACTCGGACAGGATAGCCGGCTTTTGCGACTGACACATGGGCAATCCCGGCGCCCATCAAGCCGCCACCTAAGACGCCAATCCGTTTAATCTCGCCCGGCTCAGCATCTGCACCGTTTTCTTTTTTCATTGCCGTGGTCGCAAAGAAAATGCTACGCAACGCTTTGGACTCGCTGGTCATCACCAATTCACCAAAACGGCGCGCTTCCTCTTCAAGACCTGCTTGGATGCCTTTATCTAACCCCTTTTTCACCACCGCAAGAATCGCATCCGCAGCAGGATAGTTCCCCCGTGTTTTCGCGCGAGTTTTCTTTCCTGCTTGGTCAAAGACAAAGTTACGACCCACCGCATTACCGCTGAGCATCCAGCTTTGCCAGCTACGCGGGCGCTTGGGCTTTGATTTTTGCGCCAAGGCTTCTGCCACATCCAGCAATACGGTATGCGGAACACAGTCATCAATCACGCCGAGCTTTTTCGCTTTTTTTGCTCGCAGTTGTTTGCCGGTTAGAATCATATCTAGCGCATTTGGCACACCAATCAGACGTGGCAGTCGCTGCGTACCGCCCGAGCCGGGTAATAACCCCAGTTGCACTTCTGGCAGCCCGAGTCGGGTTTTGTCCCAATCGGTCGCGACACGGCTATGACACGCCAACGCGAGCTCCAATCCGCCCCCCAAACATGGGCCATGGATTGCAGCTACAACATGGAAGGGCAGCTTCTCAATACGTGCAAACAGCGTTTGTCCTTGTGCGGCAATCTCTGCGGCTTGTTCAGCTGTTTCACACGCATCGAGCATGCGCACATCCGCACCGGCAATAAAGTTATCAGGCTTGCCAGAATGGATCACAAGCCCCTTGATATTAGTGTTGTTTTCCAGTTGATCCAGTACCTCGGAGACCCCTTCGACAAAGCTTGCCTGTAGGGTATTCATGCTTTCTCCGGGAACATCCACTTTTAGCCAAGCGACTTGGTTGTCAGCGATATGTAACGTAAAGGCTTGATGGTTTTCGACTGTCATTATTCCGCCTCCAAAATCATTGCTGCGCCAAGGCCACCTGCGGCACATGCGGTGTTAAGGGCCAGTCCGCCGCCACGACGTTTCAGTTCACGCAGTGTTTGGGTGATCATACGGGCACCGGTTGCCGCAAATGGGTGGCCGTATGCAATCGAGCCCCCCAAGACGTTAAATTTATCCATATCAATTTCGCCAATCGCGCGGTCACGATTAAGGTGCTCACGTGCAAACGTCTCGGATGCAAACATTTTTACATTCGAGAGGGTTTGTGCCGCAAAGGCCTCGTGCATATCGATCAAGGTTAAATCGGACAGTGAAATACCGGCACGATCGAGCGCAAGCGGCGTCGCGTAAGACGGTCCCATCAGCATGTCTTTTTGCACCCCAATGGCAGAGAATGCATACGAGCGGATATAGCCCAATACCTCGAGTCCCAGTGCTTTGGCGCGACTTTCTGGCATCATCAATACCGCAGCGGCACCATCAGTGAGCGGCGTACTGTTTGCCGCGGTGACCGAGCCATGCTTGCGGTCAAAAGCCGGACGCAGTTTCGCGTAATCCTCAAGAGTGGATTGCGGGCGTAAGTTGTTATCTTGTGCAATCCACGCTTTGTAAGGCTCAGGATACGCCGTCATCACCTCATCACTGAGCAAGCCTTCGTCCCACGCTTTGCTCGCCAGTTGGTGCGAGCGTAGCGCTAAGGCATCTTGTTCTTGGCGGCTAATTTGATGTGACTTTGCCATTTGCTCTGCGGTTTGCCCCATGCTTAGGCCGGTTGAATATTCCGCTACCGCAGGTGGGACAGGTGCCAGATCTTTCACCGAAAGCTTACTGAGCAGCTTCAAACGCTTGCTCATGGTTTTGGCTTTACTCAAGTCCAAAAGAGTGCGTGCTAACTTCTTGCTCACACCAATGGGCAGTACGGACGACGAGTCCGCGCCCCCAGCAATACCCACTTCGATGTTGCCCGCGATCATGCTCTCAGCAACATTTACCACCGCTTGAAAACTGGTCGCACAAGCACGTGTGACACTATAGGCGTCAGTATGGATGTCCATACCTGTCCCCAATACAATTTCACGGGCAATGTTTGGGGCTTCCGGCATTAGTACCACTTGACCAAACACGACTTGATCGATGTCTTTCGGCGAAATCGCACTGCGATTGAGCATTTCTTGAACCACCATTTTTCCGAGGTCAACCGCGGGGACATCTGTGTAGGCGGTTGACTGGCGGGCAAATGGCGTGCGCAGCCCAGACACAATGGCGATACGATCGCCCTTGCTGGTTTTAAGGTGTTGCTGAGACGTCATCACTGCTCCTTAGGATGTTCTACAGGTCTGACCACGAGTGTAACTAAAATGTTACCAGCTTAAAACATCCGTTTTAATTGATTGGTAAGATTGCCAACAGGCGCACAATTCAGCGCCTAGGCTGATCACAGTGATTTATTTTCAGAGGATTGAAAAGAAAATACGCAATAAAAAAAGGGGCTACACGCTAGCGTGAGCCCCAAAAAAGATTGGAAAGCAAAACGATAATCTGGGAAGTGTGCAGTGCTTTTCCCCGCACCCAGATCCGAACAGAAAGTCATATCATTCAAAAAGGAAACGCCGTTCACTCAACCTCACGAGTGTCGACACATGGCCGATAACGACAGGGTTCACTTTACCGACTTGTGAGTACGCTATATTGAAACAGATCAAAGTTACGCCGCTTTTCGTGAAAAGATGAAATTTAATGACACTTTTCACGGTCAGTATGAAATTAATCGTCACCTTATAAGGTCGAGTCAGGTATGAACCGACAAGCCCGTTATGAGGCACTGGTGCGCGCTTGGCACCGTGACCTCTATCGTTATGCTTTCTGGCTAGCGAAAGACCCGCATATCGCGGAAGACTTAGTGCAAGAAACCTGTTTGCGCGCATGGCGAGCACTGGACAGTTTGCACGATGATAAAGCCGCAAAAGCCTGGCTTATTACTATTTTACGCCGAGAAAATGCGCGACGTTTCGAACGCAAACAGTTCGATACCGTCGAGGTCGAAGAGGGAGAGTTGGTCGATAATACTCGCCCAAGTGAAGAAGCCTCGATGGAGCAGCGCTGGTTACACCGTCAAATCGCAGCCCTCGCCCCTGAGTACCGAGAGCCGCTAGTGCTGCAAGTGATCGCGGGGTTTAGTGGCGATGAAATCGCTCAGATCCTTGATTTAAATAAAAACACGGTGATGACACGTTTATTCAGAGCAAGAGCGCAACTCAAAGAAGCACTCGATACCAACGCCAACCCGGGAGGCAAACACTATGGACGATCTTGAATTCCGTCGCCGTCTTCTGGCTGATCCGCATACCACAGATCCAGATATCCAAGCACATAAGTCAGCGTCAGCAAGCCATCAACAGTATGCCGACGATATTGCCGATCTCGACAGTAAAATCGACCAAGCCTTGCGGGTCGATGTGCCTGAGGATTTGGCGGATAAAATCGTATTTGCACAAACATCCCATGTCGCTGCTCAGACGAAGCGACCTCGCTGGCATCTGGCGATCGCCGCATCGATTGCGTTTGTATTTGGGATAGCTTTGGGGCAATTTAACTGGGGATTGGGTAGCGTGGATATCAACCGTGTTGCCTTGGCACACTACTATCATGAACATGCCTTTATCGAGGGTGTTAATGAAAATGCCAGCATTCAACAGGTTAACGCTAAGTTACGTCCTTTCGGCAAAGCCTTCACCCAGCTCCCCGGCCAAGTCACCTATATCAACCATTGCAGTTTTGGTGACCAACATGCGCTGCATATGGTGATGGAAACTGATGGGCAGGCCTATACGGTTTTTGTGGTTCCCATGTCCAGTCAATCTCCTGCCCAGCAGCGTGATGGTAATATGATGTCGGTAAGCCTGCCGGCTCATGATGCGAGCGTCATTGTCGTCGGTGAAGCGAACGAGACATTGTCACCGCTTGCCCAGCAACTGCAAAGCCATTTGCACCCTCAAGCGATATAACAAAATACGCGGCGATCATACTCGCCGCTTTTCTCTCACGCTCCACTCGTTGATAGCGGTCGGCCCGTCCCTTTTTAGCGAACACGCGTGTACACAGATGTACGCTGAAATACTGATCATCGCTAACTAACCAACCACTAAAATTAGTAATAAGAACTAGTTTAAAAATTAAAAATAGATTTTTATTCTGTTTTACTTGCCATATACGACAGGAAAATTGATTTAACCTCAAGAGAGTTTAGGCTAAGCGTCCCCTTTTATAGCGAACAAGTAAGCCGATGAAAAATAATAAGATCGTTTATCTCGCCGTCGCTGCGGCATTGGGCTCTCTTTCAACCTCCGCGTACAGTGCAGGTTTTCAATTAGCCGAAACCTCCGCAACGGGCCTAGGCCGCGCATTTGCTGGTGAAGCCGCAATGGCCGATAACGCCAGCGCCCAGTTTCGTAACCCAGCCTTGTTGAGCTATCTAGCAGACACCCAAGTTTCTGCCGGCGGCATTTACGTCAACCCAAATGTCGATATTGATGGCGAAAACTCTCAGCACGGTCAAACCTCAACCAATGATGTTGCCCATGATGCCGTGATCCCTAATTTCTATTTTGCCCATCAAATCGACGATCGCTTTACCGCCGGCCTAGCTCTCGCCACCAACTTTGGCATGGAAACCGATTTGGGCAATGACTTTACCGGTACCCAGTTTGGTAATGAAGCGGCCGTCACTACGTTTGAAATCAATCCAAACCTTGCGTGGAAAGCCACCGAGCAATTGCGCGTCGGCGCCGGCCTTCGCTATGTGTTGGGTGAAGGCAGTATTGGAGCGCAAGCGAACACAACGGGCTCTATCAAACCTATTCCGGCAGGATCAACTTTAAAATATATGGAAGGGGATGACCGTGCCTGGGGTTGGCAACTCGGTGTTGCCTATGACATTAACGACAATAACCGCATCGGTTTTAACTATCGTTCTGAAGTCGAGCTAACACTTGAAGGTCACGCGGAAGGAAAAAGCTTTGATAAAGTTGCAGGAGTGATTCTGAAGCAACCAACAAAGTCGACCTATAGCGGTAGCATGGATCTCACCCTCCCCGCTACTGCGGAGTTCTCTTCGCTGCATCAAATAACTGAACAGTGGGCAGTACACACCAGCCTTAATTGGACCGAGTGGAGCAGCTTTGACAAGTTAGAAGCCGATATCCCATACCTCAATGGCGCTCAAGAGGTGAAAGTGGAAAACTGGGAGGATAACTATCGCTTTGCCATCGGCACCACTTATCAGTGGGATCAAAAACTGACGCTACGTTCAGGCATTGCCTACGATACCTCAGCAGTGAGCGACAAAAACCGTACCCTGACCATCCCAGAAACTGACCGTACCTGGTTAAGCGTGGGTGCCGGCTATGACGTGACGTCTAAGCTCACCCTGGATGCGGCGTTTACCTATATCTTTGCCAAAGACGCGCCAGTCAAAGAAGCTCGTGATGGAATCAACTCCGAATCGGAACAAAATGCGGAAGCCAATTTTGGTGCATTTGAAGGTGAAACCACAGGTAACGTGTGGCTGCTGGGTGTGCAAGCTAGCTACCGTTTTTAATATTTTGATTTGACGAAATACAAACACCACGGTTTTGGCCGTGGTGTTTTTTATCCCTTTTCGCGCAAGCGGCTTATGAAGATTTACGGCGCGGCGTCAATGTCATCGATAAAATCATCCAAGAACTCATCGTTGAGCGCAGGTTGTTCTTTCAGCGCCTCATCGCCTTTCGCGCGATACAAACGGTTTTGCAAATAGGCTTCTCGCGCGAAAGCGTAAGGGTCTGGCGAGTTATCCAACTGCGATTCCTGTGAGACGAGTGCAGCACGTGACTCCATCCCCTCGAACATCCACTTCAGTACCGATTGCGGCAAAGTCAGCAAGGCAAGTGGCGGATACAAACCGTCGACAAACTCCCCTGCGCCTTCTCGCACAGACGTTGGCCCATACCCTGGTAGCATCAAATAGGCGCCGTGGCCAACATCATAATGCCCCATCGCGTCACCAAATTCGCGCTGATCGTATTTCTGAATATCCGCATCCGAGGCAATATCAATAATGCCACCGAGCCCAAACAAGGTATTGATCCAGAAACGGTTGAAGTGAGTGACAGCTTTCTCCCCTTCCAACATCAATAAGCTGTTTAAAAAGCTCGCAGGCTCTTCAAGGTTGCCTAAAAAGTTCGAAATACCGGTCCGCATTGGACTGGGAACATAATCGACGTAGGCGATAGAAACAGGCCGTGCAACGTAAGGGTCTAAGTAATCATAGTTGACAGTCCACATCGCACGGTTAAACCCTTCTAACGGGTCTTCAGGATGGGACTCAGCACCTTCGGGCCGCGAAGCACACCCAGATAGCAAACCGAGCACGACCGCTATCAAACAAAGACGTTTCCACATCAAATTCATTTCCCTAATAGTAAGGCTGGGCAAGCCCAGCCTTTTACGCAAAGAAGTCTATTTTGTCGTGATTATTGCTGTTTGTCGATTGTCACGCTTGCTGCTTGACCGATTTTAACCGGCTGACTGCTTCCTACCCAATCACCGTTTTTAGTAGCAACATTGCCATCCGCGTCAATGCGCGCCTTGATCACTAACGTCTCTGGAGAAGATAGCGCACGATTGGGATTTAAGCTGTCGGTATCAGACAAGCGAACGGTTACCGGAAACTTAGAAAGCGGTAAGCGCTTTGCCGCCAACGGCATAGCCGCTTGCGCCGACTCATGGGCAGACACGATAAGTACCCCATTGTCAGGGAGGGTGACATCCTCGCCAAGGCTCACCTTCACCTCTACCGCCGCTCCTTGCGCGGCGTTAAGAGCCAACTGAGCGCGCGCGATCGATTGATCCAGTGTTTCGTTACGTGGGTCATCAGGACCAATCAAGGTTTTCATCGCTTTCCACGTCGCAATCGCATCATTAAATCGGCTTTGCTCAAACGCTTGATAGGCCAGTAACGACATGGCTTGCAAGTTAAACGGGTCGTCACTCACTACCGATCTTAGTAACGTTTCTGCACGGCCACTGTCGACTTCCGATCCGGCAAACAATAAGGCTTGCGCCAACCCTATCTGAATTTCGGGACGAGAGGGTGATAACGCGTAGGCTTTTTCCATCGCGCCTTTGGCCGTCTCCCTGTCGCGATTAGCAAGGCCAATACGACCTAATAGCAACCAACCGGTGCTGTCATCTGGCTCATACTGCAAACGGGTACGAAGCGCTAAGGTCAGATCTTGCATCTCCTGCTGTGACATGGGCTGATCATTATTTAAAAGCTTCTTAGACAGCGCTGGTAAGTTTTCCGCAGTGGCCTGCCAATCAGCCACTTGGTTAGCACTGCCTTTGACGCCATATAAGCCAAAACTCACCACCGCCAACACAATCAATCCAGGAATCCACTGCATGGGTGATAAACGCAAATGGCGCGCTTGTCGTGCTTTTTCCTTTTCCGGAATATCGTCCAGTAACGATTGCTGTAAATCTTGGGTGAGATCTTGCTCGTTCTCAATCAAGCCTTCCGCACTTTCCGCCTTAATTTCGTTCACACGATCAAAATAAAAGGCTTTGTTCAGAGCATCTCGGCTTGCTTGATGATCATGGTCTTTTTTTTGCCATAACGGCCACAGAAACATCACTGCACCAAGAATAAACAGCACCAAGGTGGCACTCCAAAACTCCATCATTTGGGCTCCTTGTTATGATTATTATCTGCCTGTTCTGAATCGTCTGACGACGCTAACAAATCCTGCAAGCGTTGCTGTTCACCCTCACTCAGCGTGGCCTGTTCAGCCTGTTTATGGCGACGGCTGCGCACAATCACCACACCGATACCCGACGCCAATACCAGTGCTGGCGCCAACCATAAGATCAAAGTAGATGCCGTCAGAGGTGGGTTGTACCTCACGAAGTTACCGTAGCGTGCCACCATAAAGCTTAAGATCTCTTCATCACTGCGCCCTTGCTGAAGCATTTGATGTACCTTTTGACGCAGATCTTGCGCTAACTCTGCATTAGAGTCAGCGATGCTGTTGTTTTGACACTTAGGACAACGCAACTCATGGGTCAGGGCTCTGAAACGCGCTTCTTGCTCTGGCGAATCAAATTCATAGACATCAATAGCATTGGCCAATGCAAATGCCGCACTCATCCATAGCACGCACAGTAAGGCGAATCGTTTCATTGCACCTCCTCCTTGAGTGACTGATACATCGGACCTAAGGTCTGCGCCCAATTGGAGGCATTCACGTCACCCACATGACGATATTGGATGATGCCATTGGCATCAATGAGGAAGGTTTCAGGCGCACCGTACACGCCCAGATCAAGCCCTAACATCCCATCGCCGTCATACAAGCTGATCTGATAGGGATTGCCTAGGTTATCTAGCCATTTTACTGCCTTCGCACGATCATCTTTGTAATTAAGGCCGATGATCTTCACGCCTTGCGACGCCAATTTGTTCAAGAATTGGTGCTCAGCGTAACAAGTCGGGCACCAGGTTGCCCAAACATTCAGCAATAAAGGCTCGCCGTTAAAAATGGCCTGATCGTAGGCTTTGTCTGGCGTTTTCAGATCTTCAAGACGAAACTCAGGCACAGGCTGTCCGACCAACACCGACTCCAGTTTGGTGGGATCGTCCCCTTGGGCATTCTTTTCCAATTGCGAAACAAAAAAGAACGCCAAGGCGGCAAAGATCACCAGCGGTAAAAACAGCAACCCTTTTCTCATGCCCGCGCCTCCTTCACGTGAGTCGATTTGGTCTGGCGACGGAAGCGATAGCGTTTATCACTGATCGCCAAAGCGCCACCCACCGCCATGACAATGGCGCCAAACCAAATCCAACGCACAAAGGGCTTGTAGTAAAGACGCATCGCCCAAGAGCCATCAGGAAGTTCTTCCCCCATGGCAATGTAAAGATCGCGCGTTAAGCCGCGATCGATGGTAGCTTCGGTCATCATTGAACGCTGAACACGATAAAAACGCTTCTCCGCTTCAAGGTGATTAATAAAACGCTCGCCGCGATAGACATCGAACGACGCCACAAAGCCATCGTAGTTAGGGCCGTCTTTGTGAGACAAATCGGTGAAGTTAAAGGTATAACCTTCTAACGTGACACTGCTCCCCGACGCCATCTTCACATCACGTTCGATATCGTAATTTTCGACCATTGCGACCCCAATGATGGTGATGGCAAGACCAATATGGCCGAGGACCATCGCCCAGTGACTGCGGCCGAGCTTACGGATCCCAACCATAAAGGCATGTCGGTGGGTCGCACGAATATAAAGCTCATAGCCGTGAAGAAGGGTGATCCACGCGGCCATAGTGATGCCCATTGCCGCCATCGCTTTGAAGCTGTCTGCGAGGAGGGCAATGGTCGCCACCCCAAATACAACCGAAGTAAGACCGCTTATCCACATCGGTTTAGCGAGGGTACTCAGCTTGTCTCGCTTCCAGCGGATCAGAGGCCCGATGCCAAGGAAGAAGGCAAAAGGCAACATCAACCATGCGAATAGAAAATTGAAGAAGGGCTCACCAATCGAGACCGACCCTAATCCGAGTTGCTTGTGTACCAAGGGTAACAAGGTACCAATCAAGACAACCACTAACCCAGTCATCAACAGGGTGTTATTGACGAGTAGCGCATTTTCACGTGAGATGAGTGACACTTTCGTTCGTACCCGCACTTCCGATGCCCGTAAGGCATAAAGCAGCAGAGACCCGCCAATAACGACAACCAAAAAGCCTAAAATGAATAGCCCGCGCGCAGGGTCTGACGCGAACGAGTGAACAGATACAAGCACGCCAGAGCGCACCAAGAAGGTGCCCAGTAAGCTCAATGAGAACGCTGCGATGGCGAGTAAAACGGTCCATGCTTTAAAGGTGCCGCGCTTTTCCGTCACTGCTAGGGAATGCATTAATGCCGTTCCCGCAAGCCAAGGCATAAACGACGCGTTCTCTACCGGATCCCAAAACCACCAGCCGCCCCAGCCAAGTTCGTAGTACGCCCACCAAGAGCCCAACGCAATCCCCAGGGTTAAGAACAACCAGGCCGCCGTTGTCCAAGGGCGCGACCAGCGCGCCCAGGCCGTATCTAACCGGCCAGCAATTAAAGACCCAATCGCAAAGGCAAATGCCACCGAAAAGCCTACATAGCCCATGTAGAGGATTGGGGGATGAACAATTAAACCGGGATCTTGCAGAAGCGGATTCAAATCGCGACCATCAACAGGAAAGTAAGGCAAGGTGCGATCGAAAGGGTTAGAGGTCAAAATAATAAACAGCAAAAAACCGACCGAGATCATCCCCATCACTGCGAGTACACGCGCAATGGAAGACAGTGGCATCCCGCGACTAAACACCGCTACCGCGACGGTCCACAAGGCTTGAATTAACACCCAAAGTAACAAAGAGCCTTCATGGGCGCCCCAAACAGCGGTCAGCCGATAGTACCAGGGTAATGCACTGTTGGAGTTGCTTGCCACATAGGCAACGGTGAAATCATTGGTATAAAACGCCCAACTTAATGCGATGAATGAAAAGAGCAACATGGCGAACATGGCGACCGATAAAGGCCGTGCCATTTTCATCATACCTTCATGGCCTTGGCTGGCCCCATAAAGGGGATAAAAACTCAATAACAGCGCTAATCCCAAGGCGAGGATCAGCGCAAAATGCCCCAGCTCAACAATCATAATTGACTACCTTGCTTTTGTTGGTCAGTGTATTCGAGCGGTTGATGGCTTTTTTGCATCGCTTCAGCAATCTCTGGTGGCATGTATTCTTCATCATGCTTCGCCAGCACTTCACTGGCTTTCACCGTACGCGAATCAACCAGCACACCTTGCGCGACAATCCCCTGCCCTTCGCGGAACAAATCCGGCAAGATACCCTCGTACGTAACGGTAACAGCAGGGCCAACATCAGCGACATCAAATTGAATTTGCAGCGACTCTTGATCGCGTTTAACCGACCCTTCTACGACCATGCCGCCAATGCGAAGTCGTTGTCCAACCTGAGGTTTACTGCCATCCGGCTTACCTTGAACAATTTCGGTTGGCGTATAGAACAAGTCCATATTTTGGTTCAGTGCATAAAGCACTAGCCCCATTGTGGTTGATACACCCACCAATAAGGCAAGCGTGATCCAAAGCCTTTTTTTACGACGAGGGGTCATAAGGTGTTCTCCAGTGCTTGGGCATCTTTAATGCGTTTTTCTCGCGCAATTTGTTTTTTGACGGCTTCAAGCCGTTTCTTATGGGTACGATGGTAACCAATAACCAGTGCAACTAATGCCAATGCGGTGATGCCAAACGCACTCCACACGTAACCGGCATAACCTCCCATCGCCAAAAAAGCACTCATGCTATCAAAATGCATTATTTGTCCTCCACCAAGGCCCGCACCCAAGGGCGGTGCGACTCACGCAACACGATCTGATTACGCAGCCCCATTAAGGTCAACGTGGCAAAAAAGCTAGCAAACCCAACCAAGCAAACCAGTAATGGCCAGAGCATGTCTGGATCAATTGACGGACGGGCAAATTTGGTAATCGTGGCGCCCTGATGCAAGGTGTTCCACCACTCGACAGAGAAATGAATGATCGGCAGGTTAATCACCCCCACCATCGCCAATATTCCCGCCGCTTGGGCTGCCATACGCGCATCATCGAACGCGTTATACAGCGCCATGACACCGATGTAGAGGAAAAGCAGGATCAATTCTGAGGTGAGCCTCGCATCCCATACCCACCAAGCTCCCCACATGGGCTTGCCCCAAATAGCGCCAGTGATCAAGGCGATAAAGGTAAAGACGGCACCAACAGGAGCAATCGCGCCCACCGCCCAGTCTGCCATTTTGAGTTGCCAGACTCGCCCAATAAAGGCTGCAATGGCCATCGACAGATAGGCGCCCATTGACCAAATGGCCGCGGGCACGTGAATATAAATGATGCGAAAACTATCGCCTTGTTGGTAATCAGCAGGCGCGAACGCCAAGCCCCAAATACAACCAATGACTAAGCTCAGCCCGGCGAGCACCGCAAACCATGGGATGAGTTTCCCACATAAACGATAACTATTTTCCGATTTTGCGTAAGGGTGAAGCCACTTCCACATGACAATTGCTCTACTTCCTGATTAATTATTAATTCACGCTCACACGCAATGCTGCGGCGATAGCAAAGGGTGCTAGGGTCACGGATCCCGCGAGCAAAGCACCGAGAATAGCCAACTGCCCACTAATGTTGGCGCCAAAACTTGCCATATCGATGGCAGATGTCGCGAAAATCAGTACTGGAATGTACAAAGGTAGGATCAATAGGCTCAACAGCACGCCGCCTTTACGTAATCCAACCGTTAACGCTACACCTATCGCCCCAACAAAACTCAGGGTTGGGGTCCCTAACAACAGAGTCATCACGACAGCTTGGTAACTGTTCCAGTCCAAAGATAGCAATAACGCCAATAGCGGACTGACTACCAACAGCGGTAGCCCCGTCAGTAACCAGTGTGCGATGACCTTTGCCATCACCACCAGAGGCAACGGCACCGGCATCAGCATCATTTGCTCAAGCGAGCCATCCAGATAGTCATCACGAAAAAGACGCTCTAGAGATAGCAAGGCTGACAGCAGCGCTGCAACCCAAATTACCCCTGGCGCAATCTCCTGTAACAAATTTGCACCTGGCCCCACGCCAAGAGGGAAAAGGGTGATCACTATGATAAAGAACCACAGCGGATTTAAGCTATCCGATGGTTGTCGGAAGGCCACTTTCAATTCTCGGCGGATAATCAGCCACATCGTATTGATCATAGGGCCCCCAGACGGATACGTTGCAGTAACGGGTGGCCGACAAACATATCTTGGTGAGTGGTGAAAAGCACCATCCCGCCTTGCTCGACATGACGCTCAAATACCGACTCGAGAACCTGCACTCCTTGCTTATCGATCGCGGTTAGCGGCTCATCAAGCACCCACAGTTTACGGTGGCTGCTCAACCAAAGACGCGCGAGCGCAATACGGCGATTTTGTCCCGCAGACAACTGTGCGGCAGGAATATCTTCTCGTCCCGCTAAACCGACTTTGGCCAGCGCTTGCCAAATAGCCGCTTGATCGTCTCGGCCATGCATTTTCATGTAGTACGAGAGGTTTTCGAACGCGGTGAGTTCGCGCTTAACCCCTGTGGTGTGCCCCAAGAACAGTAAGTGACGATAAAATTCATCTCTTTGCTGGGTAATCGCCTGTTGCTGCCAACAGACTTCTCCACTATCTGCGAGTCCCAGCCCCGCGATAATCCGCAACAAGGTGGTTTTACCCGCCCCATTTGGGCCTTCAATTTGTACAAGGTCGCCGGGAGAAAGAGAGAATGTCAGCGCATCAAACAACACTCGGTCATCACGAACACAGCAAAGCTGTTTCACTTCCAACATGACAAATGTTGCATCCTGCTTTGTGTTACAAAATTGGACGCATAGTACCACATTGGTCAAAATGACTGTTAGTTACCACAGGGTTGCAAAGTGTGACTCGCGTAAATAATTGTGAGAAACCATGAAGATCGGAACAACGTCCCCTCAACAATTGGTGTTTAAACCACCAATATCGGCACCGGCACTTGCCCAAAAACTTGACGCGTCTTTGCTTGCCAATGCCCAATTTACCCTGTTAACGCCGGACAGCTCGACACCGCTATCTGACACACTGGCACAACTTCATCTCTTCCCTGCGGTATTGAATGCGATAAAGAATCAGCCCCCTGCCACTCAAGCCATGATGCAGTCGTTACTGGCGCTGTGGACACTCCCCGGTAGCAAAAGCCACCAGCCTCTCGATCCTGAGACACTGATGCAATGGCTGACGCATCGCCCTGCCGACAAACCATTAACAACCCTATTGCGTCAATGGCTAAATCGTAACGAAGACGCGGATCCCTTTATCGGCGTATTACGTCTGATGGCCGAACAGCGCGTCTCAGAGTCTGCACGGAGTGGCGAGTGGCAATGGGTGTTCCCATTTGCCGAACCAGAGAAGCCTCCGGTACGGGTACATGTTAAACGGCATCAGTCAGAAAAAAAGGCGAAGCCAGAGAAGCAACAGTGGCAGATACGTTTATATCTACCTGTGGGCAAGCAGTATGTCCGCGCAGACGTAAACCTTGAGGGAAAAGGAGGAAGCTTACTGCTAACGGCGCCGACGGACGCGCTAAAACGACGAATACAAGCAACATTGCCTTGGCTAGAAGAGCGCTTGGCTTCGCAACACATCCCGCTCGACATCGCCATCAACCCTCACCATGACAGCCAGCCGCCCGAGCAAGATACACGTCGTGCAGGCTTATCGATAAAGGTGTGATCATGAAAAAAACAAAACGAGCCATTGCGCTAGGGTATGACGGCTATCAAGCGCCCAGCGTCAAAGCAAAGGCAGTCAATGAATTGGCAGATGCCCTCATTGAGGCACTGTCCGACCAAGGCTGTTTGATCCACAAAGATGAGAATTTGCTTAAATGGCTAGAACGCCTAGAGGTTGGCGAAGCGATTCCACCCAATTTATACCGCGTGGTTGCAGAATTGATTGCTTATGCCTGGGTATTAGAAGGAAAAACCCCACCCGGATGGCAGGGACCTAAGCCCATCAACACTAAAGTCTAACTATCGTTGTTGATTGGCGGCTTGGCGTTTGCGTAGACTAAGTAGCAACTCAGCCTCGGCTTTGGGCAAATCACACTCATGCATCAGCTCATCGAGATCGGCACCGAGATCAACCATTTTGCTAGCACGACTGTAAAGGCGACTGCCTGGATCTTGCATTTCAAGTTCCACCTGCTTTTCCAGTAACTCGTCAACATTTGTAGCAATGTCTGCCAGTTTTTGTCCCATGCCCATACTGCCCGCACGCAGCTCATTGAACTGTTTGGCAAGGCTGTCGTGGCGCTGACGCGCACTTTTCAACACCGTTTCCATGGCCTGCAACTTGTTTTCAAGTCGCTCTCTGGCGCGTCTCTCAATCCGCAAACGCGACAAAGCGACGATGGCAAAAACCACCGTCACTGCGACAGGTAACCAAGTCAATAACAGCGCAACCATTACAGCATTGCCATTTCATTCCATTCTTCGTCGGTCAACAGTTTGTTGAGATCAACGAGGATTAGCAAGTCGCCATTGCGGTTGCTTACGCCTTGGATAAATTTGGCGCTTTCTTCTGTACCGACACTTGGTGTGGTGTCAATTTCTGAGGTTTTTAGGTACACCACCTCAGCCACACTGTCGACCATGATACCGATCACTTGTGTTTCCGCTTCAATCACGATTACACGGGTATTGTCGGTGACTTCGCCTGGCATCAAACCAAATCGAGAGCGAGTGTCGATGACGGTTACCACGTTACCACGCAGGTTGATAATCCCTAACACATAGTCGGGTGCGCCGGGAACTGGAGCGATTTCGGTGTAGCGCAACACTTCTCGCACCTGCATGACGTTGATGCCGTAGGTCTCTTCTTCGAGCTGAAAAGTGACCCACTGCAATACCTCGTCATTGACGCCTTCTTTTTGAACTTCAGCTACCTGAGACATTGATTTTCCTCTTTACGCGCTGTGCAATTTATCATTACGCCATCGCTTTGGCGTCAATCCCCTGATTTAACATAGCAATAAATGCTTGAACATGGATCAGGGCACACATTTTTTCTTTGACCATACCCGCCAACCAAGGCCGCTTTCCGGCTTGCTTGCGCCAGCGAATTGCTTTACCACTTAATGCCTGAGTGCCCAATAAGCGATTACAGGCCAGTCCCCACTTACTATCACCCAGTAATACTATGTAATTATAGTCATCTCTGTGGCTATTATCTGCCAGTTTTTCTGGCATCACCCAACGGGCGGTATCGACCACATCAAGCTGTTGGTGTTTTTCTGTCTGCAAACCCAGATACCAGTCAGGACGACCAATCAAGTGATTGCAATCTCCCAATTGGTGGATCCCGCCTAACTCCGCGAGCGGCACCGCATAGGTCACGCCCATACTCTCAAAAAATAACACCTGAAACTCAGAGGCGGTTTCCACATTTTCCCATTGGGTTGGCGGCAGGTCCTCTCCAGCTTGGGTCTCTGGCTCCACTGCTGACTCGACATCGACTGTTTGCTCGGCTTCCACCTCGGTTTCAAGATCTACCTCGGTTTCAAGATCCACTTCAGTGTCAAGCTCGGCATCAGTGGCAATATCCGCCTCCAGATCGGTCTGGGGCTCAACCATCATTTCAGCATCAAGATCGATTGCCTGTGCCTGCTCGGTTTCAACCGCAACCTCTTCGGTCACCTCGGTGTCCACGATAGGCTCATCCAGCAACGTCTCGGTTGCCACCTCTGTGTCGCTCTCAATGTCTGTCTCAGTGGTAACCTCAAGGTCAGGCTCAACCACTGTATCCACATCAGGGGTGTCTGTTTCAGTCGCCGTTTCTACTTGAGGCTCAACCTCCGCTTCGGCTTGCGCCAGTTCGGCTTCTTCATCCACTTTCAGTTGCGCCAGCAAGCGCTCAACCTCAGCGAGATCGCGTTCTGGTTCAGCAAATGCCACCGGCTCAACGTCGGTCTCATCAGGGGCAAGCTTAGGCTGAGGCTCAAGCTGATAATCTGGGTCAAGTGGCGTCGCCGTTTTCTGCCAACTTGGTTCACTGTCTGACTGACGCACGCTATCTTCAGAAACGGCATCTTGCTGAGGTGCACGGGTCTCGTCTAAGTCATCCAGTAAGGCTTCAAAATAGTCATCGAGCGCCTGACCACTGGATAGGGCATTATGCTTGTTCATCCTGCTCCAGTCGCTCCAAATACGTTAACAGTGTCTTGTAGGCAAAAACGCCACGGCAATTTTTTGCATAAAACGACGCGGGCATATGTTTTAGGCTCGCATCGCGGAATTTGGTATCGATGGGCACCGCCGATGCCCAAACCTGATCGCTATAACGCACTTTAAGCTCTTGCAATGTTTCTAACGATGCGCGAGTTCGCTTGTCATACATGGTCGGTATGATCGTTAGGTTAAAATTAGAGGTTCGCGACTTCTGCATGATCTGCAGGGTGCGCATCATACGCTCTAACCCTTTCATTGCCAAAAATTCTGTTTGTACTGGGATCAACACACGGTGACTCGCTGCCAATGCATTCACCATCATTACCCCCAGTATAGGCGGGCAATCAATGAGGACATAATCGTACTCATCAGCCAGTGAATCGAGCGCCTTTTTAAGCACTAACCCCATCCCACCGCGATTGCCCATCACTCGGTCTAGTGTCGCAAGGGACATATGCGCGGGAATCAAGTCCATGTTGTCGAACTGGGTGCGCACAATCAGTGGCTTCACCGTTTCTTTATTCACGGTTTGCAGCTGAAAAAGATCGAATAAGCTCGCAGGCAACTGCTCAGAGTCAAAATTTAGATAGGTCGACAAGGAGGCGTGCGGGTCCGTGTCCACCAGCAGAACGCGCTTTTTTCGTTCGCTAATTAAACCGGCCAGTGTCACTGTGGTGGTTGTCTTACCGACACCGCCTTTTTGGTTGGCGATACTCCAGACTATCAAGCCCCACTCCTTATTTTAAATTCAGCTCAACCAGAATACGCTCTGCGATACGATCGAGCGGTAAATCCTCCGATGAAATACCCGCTTTAGCCACCGCTTGAGGCATACCGTAAACGACACAGCTTTCTTCGTCTTGTGCCCAAATGGTAGAGCCTGCGCTCTTCAGCATTCGTGCGCCTTCTCGGCCATCTGCCCCCATGCCTGTCAACACCATCGAAAGGACCTTGTCACCATAGACTTTGGCCGCCGAGCCAAAGGTCACATCGACACAAGGCTTATAGTTCATGCGCTCACCGCCATCTAAAATTTTCAAGCGCGCTGCGCCCGGTCGGCCATCTATCATCATCTGCATGCCACCCGGCGCCAAATAAGCATGGCCCGGCTTTAATGCATCACCGTCTTTGGCTTCGGTAACTGTAATCTGACTCAACCCATTCAAACGCTGTGCAAACGCTGCCGTAAATGTTGCTGGCATGTGTTGGATAAGCACAATCGGTAATGGAAAGTTGGCGGGAAGCTTGGTCAGCACTTTTTGCAGTGCGACTGGTCCACCAGTCGATGTGCCGATCGCCACGAGTTGATAACGCTTACCGCTTGAGGTAAATCGCGCAGGCGCCTTTGACTTTGCCGCAGGGGCTGGGCTTGGCGCCGCAGGACGGACGGGCGCACGTGCGCCGCCCGCAGGTGAGGCCGTTTGTCCTGTTGTCGCACTCGGTGCTGGTTTACTAGGACGACGCAAGAAAGAGCGCTTGCGCGCAATTTCGAGGACACGCTGTTGAAGTAAACTGGTCGCTTCATCACGATTGCGCGCAATATCCTCAAATTTCTTGGGTAAGAAATCCAAAGCTCCCGCTTCGAGCGCATCAAGGGTTGCTTTTGCGCCTTCATGAGTCAGAGATGAAAACATCAAGATTGGCGTCGGCGTTTGGTCCATGATTTGACGTACCGCTGAGATGCCATCTAGAACAGGCATCTCAATATCCATGGTCACGACGTCAGGTTTGAGCTGAGCAACCTTCTCTACCGCTTCTTTACCATTCACCGCGGTATCAATCACTTCCAGCCTAGGGTCGCCGTTAATAATCTCGCTGACGCGGCGGCGGAAGAAACTTGAATCATCCACCACCAGAACTTTCACTGCCATGCGCTTCCTTTTCTCAAATTAACCCGCGTAATGTTTTAGCAGGTTGGGCACATCGAGGATAAGAGCAATGTGTCCATCACTTGTGATGGTTGCCCCTGCCATACCGGGAGTCCCTTGTAGAAGTTCATCTAGCGGCTTGATGACCACTTCTTCTTGGCCGAACAAGGTGTCCACCACAAACGCAATGCGTTGATGAGCAATTTGCACAATCACCACATGGCCCTTGGTTTTATCGATATCAGACTGACCTTTACACAACCAATCTTGTAAGAAGAAGATAGGGATGGCTTTATCTCGAACAATCAAGGTAAGCTGCCCATCGACCGTATTGGTACGTGACATATCTAAACTGATAATTTCACTGACGTTCGACAGTGGGAACGCAAACGGATTATCACCGACGCCCACCATTAATGTCGGGAGAATAGCCAACGTTAGCGGAACCTTGATTTCAATAATGGTACCGCGTCCCAATTCAGAATCGATGTTAATCGAACCGTTGAGTTTGGTGATTCCCGTTTTCACCACGTCCATGCCAACACCACGTCCGGAGATATCTGAAATCTCGGTTTTGGTCGAGAAACCGGGCGCGAAAATCAGGTTATACGCTTCACTGTTAGTCAGTCGTGCCGCAGCATCCGCATCTAAAACGCCACGATCGACCGCGATGCCTTTCAGTTTCTCCGCATCCATACCGCCACCATCGTCTTCGATAGTCAGCAGAATATGGTCACCTTCTTGCGACGCTTTCAAGGTGATGGTACCCACCCGTGGCTTACCCGCCTTTTCACGCGCATCTGGCATTTCAATGCCGTGGTCAACCGAGTTACGCACCAAGTGAACCATGGGATCGGCCAATGCCTCGACCAAGTTTTTATCCAAGTCGGTCTCTTCGCCTTTCATCTCAAGGACGATTTCTTTCTTCAAGCTACGTGCTAAATCACGTACCACGCGTGGAAAGCGGCCAAAAACTTTTTTGATTGGCTGCATTCGCGTTTTCATGACCGCGCCTTGAAGATCGGCGGTGACCACATCGAGGTTAGTGACCGCTTTGGACATGCTCTCGTTGTTACTACTTTGCCCTAAACTCACCAAGCGGTTACGCACCAGAACCAATTCGCCCACCATGTTCATGATGGCATCAAGTGTTGAGGTATTAACGCGAACTGTCTGCTCCTGCTGTGGCGCAGCTGGCGGCTTTTTCTCAGGTGCTTTTTCTGGCGCAGCCGGGGCTTTATTGCCGGCTCCCGCCTTAGCAGGCGCACTGGGTTTAGCAGGTTCCGCTTTTTTGGGTTCTGGCTTGGGCTCAGGTTTAGGTTCGGCTTTAGGCGCTTCTGCTTTTGCCGCTGCTGGCGGCGTATCGCCCACTGCGGGCCCTTTTCCTTTCCCATGTAAATCATCGAGCAGTTTTTCGAATTCATCATCATCGATGAATTCATCACCACCGCCACTCGCAGGCGCTTTTTCAGGAGCGGACTGCTCCGGTGTGTCGTTGCTATTTGCCGCGGGGCCTTTACCCGCACCGTGTAAATCGTCTAGCAGTTTCTCGAATTCGTCATCGGTGATATCACCGCTGTCGGCCTCAGTATCTGCAACCACATCGGGCTTATCTTGACTATCRCCACCGCCTGCTGTTGGCGCTTTCCCTTCGCCATGCAGTTGATCGAGTAAGCGATCAAATTCATCTTGAGTGATCTCATCCACTGAATCACCACTGATCGCGTCATCACCCGATGCTGAAGCTTCCGGTTCTGGGGTAGGCTCAGGTTCTGGCTCAGGCGTTGGTTCTGGCTCTGGCTCCGGCTCCGGCTCTGGCTCAACCGCTTGCTCGTCTGCACTGGCAGGTTTCGCATAGCGGTGCAGCGCCTCTAGCAACTCAGGCGAGGCCGCTGTCGGCTCTTCACTACTTTGAACCGCTGAGAATTGATCATTGATGGTATCCAACGCTTGCAAAATGGTGTCCATCACATCTGAGGTCAACTCTCGACCATGGTTACGCAGCGTATCAAAGACATTTTCCGCACCGTGACATGTGTCAACCAGCGCATTAAGGCCCAAAAAGCCAGCCCCGCCTTTTACGGTGTGGAAGCCACGGAAGATGGCATTCAGCAAGTCTGAATCATCAGGGGCACGCTCCAAGTCGACCAGCTGTTCAGACAGCTGCTCAAGGATTTCTCCCGCTTCAATCAAAAAGTCCTGAAGGATTTCTTCATCCATTTCAAAGCTCATAGCGCACCTCTAAAAACCCAAACTCGATAATAAGTCATCGACATCATCCTGGCTGTGGACCACGTCATCACGCTCTTCAGGATGAATAATCGGTCCTTCCGGCGCTGACTTGTCAACGGTATCTTCTTGTTGAGACGGCGCTTCTCCCGCCGTCTCGTCATTTTCCATGCCGAATGCAGTCAGAATTTCGACGAGTTGTTGTTCAACTTCTTGCACAAGTTCGATAATACGTCGAATCACTTGGCCGGTGAGATCTTGAAAATCTTGAGCCATCAAAATATCGGTCAAATGGCCGTGAAGCTCTGTCGCTCCGCCTTCCACCTGGGTCAACAACTCGTCGATGTTGTGGCAAAGGCTTTTAAACTCATCCAGGGCGATTTCACCCCGCATCAAGCTGTTCCAATTCGGCCTAACCGCTTGCAAATTATCTTGCAACTCACTGGCAATAGGCATGGTACGTTCAACCGCATCCATGGTGCGGTTGGCCGCAAGCTCGGTTTTCTCCATCACATAAGTGAGGCGATCGCGAGCGTCAGGAATATCGACAGTCGCCAAATCACCAATTCTGGGATCCAAGCGAAAGTTGGAGATAGAGTCGTGTAATTGGCGGGTGAGTTTGCCCACTTCATTAAACAGTGGGTCTCGCGCCTCTTTCGCGATATCAGCGAGAAGCGCATTAGCGTTATCTTGCTCTCCACTCTCAAGATACGCGACCAATTGTTTCGCTTGGTCCAGATTGATCATGACGATTACCTTTTACTGTGCGCTTGCTAATTACATGCGCTCGAAAATTTTATCGAGCTTCTCTTTCAGTGTGGCAGCAGTAAAAGGTTTTACGATATAACCGTTCACGCCTGCTTGCGCAGCTTCAACAATCTGCTCACGCTTCGCTTCGGCAGTGATCATCAGTACAGGGAGATGCTTCAGCGAGTCATCCTTTCGGATCTCTTTGAGCAAATCGATTCCCTGCATCCCAGGCATATTCCAATCGGTCACGACAAAATCAATACCGCCCTTTTTGAGGATTGGCAGCGCTGTTAAGCCGTCATCCGCTTCAACGGTATTGTTGAAACCTAAGTCACGAAGAAGATTCTTTACGATACGGCGCATTGTTGAAAAATCATCAACAACGAGAATTTTCATGTTTTTATCCAAGGTTGCCTCCGGTGAGGTCTCGTTTTATTGTCGAAACTGTTACTTACTCACTATGCCAAGCGGAAAGCTTGGCTCTCAATCGTTGCGTGGCCTGACTCTGAATCTGACAGACCCGGGATTCACTCACCCCAATCACTGCCCCTATCTCTTTGAGGTTTAATTCCTCATCATAATAAAGAGATAGCACCAGTGCTTCTCTTTCGGGAAGACTTTTTATCGCCGCGGCCAATGCCGCTTTGAAATTATCCTCCGCAACATCCTGAAAGGGAAGATTGTCGTTGCGATGACTGTCGGTTGTAAATGCATCTTCGGAGACACCTAAGTCGTCCATGCCGATTAATCGGCCACAGTTAACGTCATTCAGTGCCTGATGATACTGATCTAGGCTCATATCAAGCCGTTGTGCCACTTCTACATCCGTGGGATCACGGCCTAATTCCTTTTCCAGTGAGGCTATCGCATCACTGATTGTCCTACTTGCTTTGTGGACCGAGCGTGGCACCCAGTCACCACGGCGCATATCATCCAGCATAGCACCGCGAATCCGAATACCGGCATAGGTTTCAAAACTTGCGCCCTTACTCGGATCATAATTTTGCTGCGCTTCAAGCAAACCTATCATGCCTGCTTGAATTAAATCTTCGACTTGTACACTCGGCGGCAAGCGCCCCATTAAGTGGTGTGCTATCCGTTTGACCAATGTTGAGTATCGTTCGAGTACCCCTTGGCCATTATCACCCGTGCGACTATAGGTGAGCGCTTTATTCACGAATTAACTCTCCTGCGTCATCATTTTTGATCAGCAAACGCTCAACAAAAAACTCCAGATGACCACCAGGGTTACGCGGTACTGGCCACGTCAGTGCTTTATTCGCCAGAGCGTTTAAAGCCAACGACGCTGGCGAGCGAGGAAATGCGTCGATAACAACTTTCTGTTTTCTCACTGCTTGCCTCACTCTTTCATCCACAGGAACACATGCCACTAATTCTAGATTAGCATTTAGAAACCTTTCAGTGACTCGCGTTAATTTTGTGAACAAATCTCGCCCTTCACGGTAGCTTCTGACCATATTTGCCACGATTTTAAATCGATTCACGCCATGTTCACGGCTTAAAATCTTGATCAGAGCATAGGCATCAGTGATTGACGTGGGCTCATCGCACACCACGACCACCACATCTTGCGCTGCACGCGAAAAGCTCAGTACCATATCAGAGATCCCCGCAGCAGTATCTACTAAGAGTACATCAACCTCTTCCTCGAGTGTACCAAAAGCGCGAATCAAACCAGCATGTTGCGCCGGAGTTAGCTCGGTCATGCCTTGCATTCCAGACGATGCTGGCACGATTTTCATACCGTGCGGCCCTTCAATGATGATGTCTTTCAGATCACAAACACCTTGAAGGACGTGAGACAAGTTCTTGCCGGCTCGTAATCCGAGCAACACATCGACATTCGCCAAGCCAAGGTCTGCATCAAGCACCATGACTTTTTTGCCTTGGCGCGCCATAGAGGCCGCCATTCCTAGGGTGACATTTGTTTTCCCCACACCACCTTTACCGCCAGTCACTGTAATGACTTTAGTTCGTGAGGGGTTGGTTAGACGGCGAAGGCCGCTTGCTTGATCTTGCATGGTTGTCTCAATCATAAAAGTCCGCCCCATTCGACTCTGGGACATCACTGCTCCAGAAGTGATTGTGCTGATCCGCGCCTGATTCCAGCATTTCGCTGGCTTTTGACACGAGGAAGTGTCCTGTCGCTTGGCGGATATCTTCCGGCACACGTTGCCCGTCAGCTAAGTAAGCAACAGGCAGGGCATTTTCGATGGTGACACACAACAGCTCACCGAGGCTTAGAGATTCGTCCAGCTTTGTCAGCACGCAGCCGGACAAAGGAATACGACGAAAATGTTCAATGGTTTCTTGTAATACGCGACGTTGGGACGTCGCAGGCAAAACCAGCAAGCTGCGGATATGCGAACCGCTGTTTTGCATTAATGTATCGAGCTGCTCTGAAAGGCGCAGATCGCGCTGACCCATTCCGGCAGTATCAAGCAATATCAAACGTCTATGACGCAGTTGATAAAGGATGTCGGCCAGTTCATCGGCATCTTTAGCCACCTTGACCGGACAGCCAAGAATACGCCCATAGGTCGCAAGTTGTTCATGCGCCCCGATACGAAACGTATCTGTGGTGACTAACGCGATTTCTTCAGGGCCAAAGTCCATGGCGGCACGGGCCGCAAGCTTGGCGATCGTGGTAGTTTTTCCTACTCCGGTGGGGCCCAAAAGCGCAATCACGCCGCCTGTTTCAAGCATGTTTTCATCCACGGTGATGATTTGGTCAGCGACCAAATCAAGCAGCGCTTGCCAAGCTTCAGTGGGAGGCGTGTCTTCTGGGATATAACACGCGAGCTGATCCGATAGGTCAGACGATAACCCCATGCGCTCCAAGCGTTTAATCAGCATGGCACGCAGCGGCTCTCTACGTTCAACCTCTTGCCACATCAAGCCTGACAGCTGATGTTCAAGTAGGCTACGAATGGAGGCCATTTCTTGGCGCATCGCTTCAATCTCTTCATTGGACGATTGCGACTGGCGCGCTTCGAACCGGGAAGGATCCAGTTTAGGCTTGCTACCCGGCTGTTGATGCTGGCGCCCTGCATCTTGCCAACTGCCACGACCATTGCTCTTCAACTCGCGACGAGGTTCATAACCTCGCCCCAATGCGGCAGGCCGCTCAGGTTCTCTCGAATTCGAATGACGTTGAGGGTCGGGGCGAGATGACTGTTTTTGTTGTCGTTGCAACAACGCAGACAGGGAGTCGGCTTCGTTTTGAGGCGCACGGTCTGCTGGGCCTGATTTATCTCGATATTCATCGAGCATGGCCGAAAAACGGGGCGGTCGCTGATTGCGCGGCGCCGCTTGTTGGCGTTGGCGCAATTGGACCTTGTCGTCAGCGAGCTGGCGGTGTGCATTTGAGTATGCCTGCGCCGCCTGCTCTTGTGCATGAGCCTGTGGCTGCGGCTTGGCAGGAACAGGATCTGTATCGGCATCGACGGCAGCAACAATTTCCACACCACCAGTCACTTTTTTGTTAGACATGATCACCGCATCCGCACCGAGCTCTTCTTTGACTTGGCCAAGTGCAGTACGCATGTCTTTAGCAAAAAAACGTTTGATTTTCAAAGCTCTGCCCTACTCAAAAAACGGTATTAATTATTACCGACCGCATTGACGATACGAATTTGTTTCTCATCCGGCACTTCTTGATATGACAAGACACGTAGCGTCGGAATGGTATTCTTCACAAATTTCGCTAAGGTCGCTCGAAGCACGCCAGACGTTAGCAACACGGCGGGCTCGCCTTGCAGCTCTTGCTGCTGCGTTGCCTCGGCTAATGATGATTGCAGACGTTCTGCTAACCCAGGCTCAATGCCTGTCGACTCACCACCGGAGGCCTGCATGGTTTTATGCAACATCTGTTCCAGCTCAGGCACTAACGTAATGACTGGCAGTTCTGGCGCAATACCATTGATTTCCTGCACGATCAGTCGACGCAGCGCAATCCGAACCGCTGCGGTGAGAATGTCGGGATCTTGACTCTTTCCAGCGTACTCGGCCATGGTCTGAACGATAGTGCGGATATCTCGAATAGGAATCGCCTCACTGAGCAAGTTTTGCAATACCTTCACCAATACACTCAGTGGGATTTGGTCAGGGATCAGTCCCTCCACCAAACGCGGCACTTGTTTACCTAGCATATCGACAAGATTTTGCGCCTCTTCGTGACCCAATAAACGCTCGGCGTTATTGGTCAGCATTTGACTCAGGTGGGTCGCCAATACGGTGGCTGAGTCGACCACCGTATATCCTAACGCCTGAGCGTGTTCGCGTTGGCTCGGCTCAATCCAAACCGCTTCGAGTCCAAATGCGGGATCTTGCGTCGGCTCGCCTTCAATCGGACCAAACACTTGTCCTGGATTAATAGCAAGTTCATGCTCTGGACGGACTTCCGCTTCGCCCACCGCGACGCCCATCAGGGTTATCCGGTAGTTATGCGGCGGTAACTCCAGATTATCGCGAATATGCACCGGCGGAATGAGGAAGCCAAAGTCTTGAGAGAGTTTTTTACGCACGCCTTTGACCCGGTCAAGTAGTTCACCGCCTTGATCTCTATCCACCATGGGGATTAGGCGATAACCCACTTCGAGACCAATCACATCCACAGGTTGCACATCATCCCATGACAACTCTTTCGGTGTGATAGGCGCCGTCTCTGGCTGCTCAGGCTCATCTGCTTTTTGTTGTGCTTTGTGATACTGCTGGTATTTCCAATAGGCCAAGCCTCCACAAATAATCGCTAACAGCAGGAATGGGATGTGAGGCATGCCCGGCACAATACCCATCACGGTAAGAATACCAGTAGCAATCATCAGCGCGCGTGGGTTATSAAACAGTTGGAAGACAACTTGCTGTCCCATGTCTTCATCAGTATTTTGACGCGTCACCATAATGGCGGCACCAATTGACAGCAAGAGTGACGGGATTTGTGCCACCAAGCCGTCACCAATGGTCAGCAAGGTATAGACTTCAATCGCATCAGAGAACGGGAGATCGTGCTGTCCCATCCCGATAGACAGGCCACCGACAATGTTAATCAACAGGATCAGGATACCGGCGATCGCATCCCCTTTAACGAACTTAGACGCACCATCCATAGAGCCGTAGAAGTCCGCTTCTTTGGTCACTTCTTGACGACGCGTCCGCGCTTGTTCTTGATCGATAAGCCCAGCATTTAAGTCGGCATCAATGGCCATTTGCTTACCAGGCAAGGCATCCAAGGTAAAGCGAGCACTCACTTCCGAAATCCGTCCGGCACCCTTGGTCACTACCATAAAGTTGATGATCATCAGGATAAGGAACACCACCAGACCAACGGCATAGTTGCCCCCGATCACCACCGAACCAAACGCGCCGATCACCTGACCCGCGGCATCCGGCCCTTCATGGCCATAGAGCAACACCACCCGAGTCGACGCAACATTCAACGCCAAGCGTAGTAAGGTCGCTATCAACAACACCGTGGGAAACGCGGCAAAATCAAGTGGACGACGGGTATAAATCGTGACGAGCAAAACCACCAGCGACAAGGCAATGTTGAACGAGAACATCAAGTCCAACAGCATGGGCGGAACGGGCAATACCACCATCGCGAGGGTGGCTAGTACTAGAATGGGTGCCCCAACCGCGGGCATCGCACGCAAGCGGTGGTAAGGAACTTTGTCTGAGAATGGCAGCTGCCACTTGGCTTTTAGCATGTTACAAGCTCAAATCCATGATAGGTGAACGGCGGAAAAAGCGACGCGCTCGTCAAACATAAGAGGAAGTGGAGAAAGCAATATTTGCGCCAACAAACAACCCCGAAAGTGTCAGCATTTTGTCACTTCTCAGACAAAAACACGCAACCCAAAGGACAAAAGAGTGCTAGTCGTGGCGCAAATCTGGCGGAATCGGCAAATAAGCGTCTTCTGGGCGCGTCGGCCGACGGCCTCGCCCTTTTTTGTATTGCTTGAGCTGGAAAACATACGCCAGTACCTGTGCAACCGCCGTAAATAAACCATCTGGAATTTGTTGCTCAAGTTCTGTGCTAAAGTACAGTGCTCGCGCTAACGGCGGTGCAGGGACAATCGCTACATCATGCTCAGCGGCAATCTCACGAATTTTCAATGCCGTAAAGTCAGAGCCTTTTGCCACCACCACAGGTGCGCTATCCATGTCACTGTTATACCGAAGTGCAACCGAGTAGTGCTCGGGGTTAGTCACCACGACATCGGCTTGTGGCACTTCTGCCATCATTCGTCGTTGCGCCATTTCACGCTGCAACATGCGAATTCGACCTTTGACTTCAGGGCGACCCTCGGTTTCTTTGTACTCGTCCTTCACTTCTTGTTTGGTCATTTTTAGTTGCTCATTGTGCTGCCATATCTGAAACGGCACATCAATCGCAACCACAATCAACAGTGAGCAACATACCAACAACACGAAGTTAAGCAGAATATCCATCGCGTGATAGAGGTTTTGCGGGAAGGTTTCAATCGTCAGTTCGAAGAAGTCTTGGAGATTGATATACACCAAATAACTTGCCACGCCCCCAACCAGCAAGACTTTAAGAATCGATTTTAATAGCTCAACCAAGCCTTGGGTGCCAAACATACGCTTCACCCCAGCGATGGGGCTCATTTTGGATAACTTAGGGCGCGCCGCTTCCCACGAGAAGCTGATCCCACCAAGGCCTGCCGACCCCGCGAGACCGGAAAAAAACAGCAGTAACAGCACCAGTCCAAGCGGGAGGATAAGGTGTAATAGCTCGCCGACCACCACCAGCATTAACTCAGAGGTATCAAAGACTTCTGCGCGCGACAACGTAAAAAGCCGCTTCATGAGCGCCATTAACGCTTCCCCGAGCGATTGCCCAAACCACATCAAGCTCACCGCCCCTAATATCAGGACAGCGACGGATGCCAGTTCTCTTGAGCGCGGTACTTGGCCTTTCTCCCGCGCCTGCTCCCGCCTTCGGGGTGTGGCGTCTTCTGTTCTTTCTTGGCCGTCACTCTCTGCCATCAGTTAGGCTCACAGTTAATGCGAATCAAAGAGCAAACTTGGTTAAGCCCAGTCTGCCAGTGGTTATCGTAATGCGTCAAAATACCGAACAGTAAATACCAACTGATCAGCAAGCCCATCAACAATGCAAATGCAAAGCCAAGAGAGAAAATATTCAGTTGGGGAGCGGCGCGCGTCATGACCCCGAACGACAAGTTGACAATCAAGAGCGCAATAATGCCCGCCAATGACATGCTTAACGCGACCTGGAACATAATACCGAACCAATCCGCAAGGCTGCGGTAATCAGCCGCACCAATCATCTCGCCAATGGGAAGCGTTTTAAAACTCATGACCACCAAATTAAGCATCTGCAAATGCCCATCGGTGGCAAGAAAGAGCATGACTGCCAAGAATAAATAGAATTGCCCTAGCAAGGGGGTATTTTGACCATTGGCGGGGTCCACCATAGAGGCGAAACCTAAACTGGATTGCATACCGAGGATTTGCCCCAACACCACAAAGGTTTGCGTAATAAATTGCGTGACCATCCCCATGGCAACGCCAATCACGATTTGCTGTGCCAACACCACAAACCCCGCAAAGGACACTAATTCAATCTCTTCTGGCACCGCTGGGAGTGCTGGCATTACCGCAAAGGTAATCGCCAGCGACAGATATAAGCGAATGCGCACTGGCACAAAGCGCGCGCCGAAGAACGTCATCGCCATCATCATCGAGGAGATGCGAGTGAACGGCCAAAAGTAATTGGCCATCCACGACAAAATAACAGAGGCGGGATATTCCATGCCGTCGCCCTAGTAAAGCAGGGTCGGGATCTCTTCCACCAAGCGGTAGAAGTACTCCATCAACATACGCGTCATCCAATGGCCGAAAAACATCAGGGCCACAAAAGTGGCGATCAAACGCGGTAAAAAGCTCAGTGTTTGCTCGTTGATTGAGGTTGCCGCTTGGAAAATCGCCACAATCAAGCCAACCAACAATCCGGGTACCACAATCGCTGACACCAGCAGTAGCACCAAATACAAGGCATCTTGAAATAATTCAACAAACGCTTCCGGGGCCATCATTGCCTCCTTTAGCCAAAACTACCCGCTAAGGTAGAAAGAATGAGGTTCCACCCATCAACCAAGACAAACAGCATTAGCTTAAATGGCAAGGAGACGATCATCGGCGAAAGCATCATCATACCCATTGCCATCAAGACAGATGCCACCACCAAATCAATCACCAAAAACGGCAAAAATAGCATAAAGCCAATTTGGAAAGCCGTTTTCAGCTCTGAAGTCACAAACGCAGGGATGAGTACCGTCATCGGGACTTGCTCTGGCTCACTGACTTGCGCACCCGACATGTTAACAAAGGTCTCAAGATCTTTGACGCGTGTCTGTCGCAACATAAACTCGCGTAACGGTACTTGCACACGGTCAAAGGCGTCTCGCGCCGTTATTTGCTCATTGATGTAGGGTTGAATGGCGTCCGTGTTCATGCGATCGATCACCGGTGACATAATAAACAGTGTCAAGAACAAAGCGATCCCGATGATGACTTGGTTTGACGGTGTTTGCTGAAGTCCCATTGCCTGCCGCAAAATCGCCATCACCACCACAATTCGGGTGAATGAGGTCATCAAAATCACGATGGCGGGCAAAAACCCCAGCGCGGTCATCAGAGCAAGGATCTGCAATGTCACCGAGTAGTCTTCACTGCCATCAGGATTGACGCGCATCGTCACGGCAGGGATCCCGCCTCCGGTGTTGCGACTTGTCTGCAGTCGCACTGCCTCACCGGCCTCATCAATCGATTCGGTGGTAATGGTTTCTTGTGCTGGCGTTGCTTCTTGTTGGGCAAATGTGGCAGGTGAAAACAGTGACACCCACACAAAAAGCCAAGCCGCAAGTAACGTTTTGATAGTCATTTTCGATTCAACAGTTGGCCGAGTTGCTCAGCAAATCCCGTATTCGGTGCTGGCGCATTTGACGACGTCGGCATGGGCGAATCCAGCGCTTTTAGCAACCGAATATTGGTGGCTGTCACGCCGATCACAAGCTGCTCGCCATTGATATCGACCACTAAAATACGCTCTTTTTGCCCAACGGCCAGTTGGCTGATGATACGAATGCCGTTGGCTTGCCCAGCCATGCCAGGCAACTTTAATCGTCTCAATAACCACGCCAGCGCAAAAATAAGCGCAAGCACCAATGTCAGTGATACCAACATGGTCGCGATACTAATATCAGGCGCCGCGGCCCATACAGGCAGCGGCGCAAACAACAAGCCTCCCAAAAGCCGACGCATGATTTTCCTTATCGTAACTTCTTAATTCGCTCAGTCTGGCTGATCACATCCGTCAACCGAATACCAAACTTATCGTTCACCACAACCACTTCGCCATGCGCAATTAAGGTGCCATTCACCAGCACATCAAGCGATTCCCCTGCCAATCGATCTAGCTCGACCACAGAGCCTTGGTTTAATTGCAGCAAATTACGAATATTTATTTGTGTGCGCCCGACTTCCATCGATATGCTCACAGGGATATCGAGAATGGCATCCAGCTTGCGTTGCTCTTCTGGGCCAATTTTCTGTTCACTGTCGTCCGTCAGCTCTTCTAATGGTGCCGCTTGCACTTCATCAGAGCCTTCCACTTCTGACTGTTCGGCCAGGGCGGCAGCCCAGTCATCATCTACATCATTTTGATCCATGACGTCTCACCCCTGTTTACTGGTTTTGATTACTGGTATCACTGCCACCTTTACCATCAATTGGTAAATCTTTTTCTAAGTCGTCAAGCAATTCCGGCTTGTCGTGAAGCAGTGAAATATCTGATTTAGCCATATCTGGCCGTTTCAATTTTTCAACGATTTTGAGTGCTAGCTTATCGTTAGATTGACCCATTTTGGCACGATAGGTCGGTAAATCTTCAATAAAGACAGTACACGCGTCTGGCATATCGACAGGGATCACGTCCCCCTTTTGCAACTCCATCAAATCGCGTAATGACAGCGTGGTGTCTAACAGCTTGGCGCTGAGCTCGACATTAACGTCCAAGATTTCATCGCGTAATGCTTTACTCCAGCGTACATCCGTGTCCATTTTGTCACTTTGGACCCCCGCATCTAGCAACTCGCGAATCGGCTCTAGCATGGAGTACGGCATAACCATGTGGCAATCGCCACCGCCGCCGTCAAGCTCGATATGGAACGAGCACACCACAATCACTTCTGTCGGGCTAACGATGTTGGCCATCGCCGGGTTTACCTCTGAGTCGAGGTATTCAAAGGCCACTTCCATCACCGGCGCCCACGCGTCTTTATAATCTTCAAACACGAGCTTGAGCAGCATTTGAATCACTCGTCGCTCGGTCGGAGTAAATTCACGCCCTTCAATCCGAGCATGAAAACGCCCGTCGCCACCAAAGAAGTTTTCCACCAAGATGAAGACTAATCGTGCTTCCATGGTGATAAGCCCGGTCCCTTTTAATGGCCGGAAACGCACCATGTTTAAGCTCGTCGGGACATAGAGCGTGTTTTGGTACTCGCCAAATTTCATCATCTGCACGCCGTTGATCGATACTTCGGCGGTTTTACGCAGCATGTTAAACAAACTAATGCGCATGTGACGCGCAAAGCGCTCATTGATAAGTTCAAGCGTCGGCATGCGACCGCGCACAATACGGTCTTGCGAAGAGAAATCAAATCCTACCGCACCGCCTTCGCCGGCTTCGGGCTCGTTATCATCGTCTTCGACGTCATCAACACCGTGGAGGAGCGCATCAATTTCGTCTTGGCTGAGTAGGTCGGTCACGTCATCACCTATTGCATCACAAAACCAGTAAACAGGACCCGTTCTACCACAGGGTCACCGGTTACTTTAATCAAGGCCGCACGCACATTCTCGGCCGCTTGCCGCCTCACTTCGAGTTGGCCTTGCGGTGTACGCAATTGCTCGGCGGTTGCTGCCCCAAAGGTATTCAGCAGCGCGTGCTCCACCAAAGGTAAATTTTCTTTGGCAAGCGCTTCCATTTCATTGCCCCGTACCAGCAGCTGAGCCTTTACTTGAACGAGACGTTGCTGCTCGTCGCCCGTCACATTGAACACAAACGGGCGCGGTAAGGTGACATAAATCGCTGGCAGTGACATCGCTTGCTCTTCAAGCACAATATCATCTTGACCACCATCATCGCCTGACAAAAAGAAAAATACCGCGCCACCCGCGACGGCCAGAAGTAACACTGCCGCGGCAATGATGATGATCAGTTTTTTCTTTCCACCTTCAGGGGCACCCGGATTGTCATCGGCCATAGCTCTTCTATGCTCCTCGTCTGTTCATCGACATCAAGCGTAATAGTCAACCGCTCTATCGCTGTGTGAAACCTGTATGGTTTGGCTAGTTAACACCTCGTCAACACCGTCATCGAGCCCCGATATTCCGGATGCGGGCCCACTCGATTGGCCAGTGCCACCTTGTTGCTGCTGACCCGATGCCATTTGTTGGGCACCACTGTCTTGCTGTTGAACTGAACCTTGAGCTAATTGTAGCCCTTGCTGCTGTAACATTTCACGCAAACGCGGCATCGCTTGTTCAACGAGATCGCGAGCTTGATGGTTCGCGACAGTGATATGCACAGTCGCTTGGTCATTGTTGATACCTAGCTTAATTTGCATCCGACCTAATTCAGGTGGATCAAGGCGAATATCAACCTGTTTCAAATTTTTCGACAGCATTACATTCACGCGTTCGCTGAGTGCCGCGCCCGCGTCTGCTGGTGTTTGTCCCATGGGTAAGGGGGCTTGAGCATTTTGTGCCGCTTGCATATCTTGACGCGCGGTAGATGCTTGCGCCGATGGTGTCCCTAAACTATTCGCTAACTGCTGCATCAGTGTATCGGAGCGTGTCGATCCACCGCCATCCACTCCCGCTGCTTTATCCGCGTTAGCCGCCTTATCAGTCATGGCTTTTAGCGCAGCTTTACTCAACCCTGCCGCTTGCGCCTGCTGACTGGCTAACGCATTCGCGCCCGCCTGTCCTAATTGGACGGTCAATGATGAAGAGGATTTACTGTTACTCTCCCCATCACCGGTATGCAGCTGATAAGTCGCTTGATTAGCTTGACGCTGCTTGTCCAGATTGTCTGCCGAACGGGCCGCCAACGCTGCGGCGACATCTTTAGCAACAACCGACTCTTTACCTTTTTTTTCCGTTTCATCCGCGCCGGCTTTGGCCTCGGCCCAAGGGATCGATGCCGACGCGAGCTTTATCGCTTTGTCTGACTGCGCAGATGCCATCCCTTGTTTGTCACTGCTGAGGCTGGCCTCGCTGCGCGCCTGTTGATTAGCTCTCACTTGCGCTACCAATGCTGCCAACTGATCGGGCGACAGTTGCGCCAGCGCCTGTTCTGGATCGACATCATCAGGAAGCTGCCGTGACAACGTCTCTAGTAATGCTTCTCGCGAGACCTTTTGTGCTTGGGAGTCCTCGTGCACCTGTTCTTGCAATGATGCTAACGCTTTTTCGTTCAGCGCTTTTTCGTTTAAAGCCTCTTTGTCGGCCTCTGTCATGTTGTCAGCATTGGCCATTAATTCACTACCCGCTTTGATAGGCAAATCTTTGCCATTGAGCGTGGCGGCAGCTTGATTTAAGCGTGCAAGCAGTGCCTCCCCTTCCTCCATCGCGGTCATATCGGCAATTTGGGCCATTTCTGCTTCACTGAACATGCCATCGGCCAGCATGGCCTCTGCATCGATCATTTGGCCATCAACCAGTAAGGTTTTGCCATCCGCCATCAGCTCAATGGGCAACTCGCCCTCCGCGCCATCTTGCTGAAGCGTTTGGCGTAATGTCGCTAAAAAGCCCGCTTCTGGCGACACCTTAGCTTGTCCAGCTAAAGGCTGACCCTCGCTTGGCGTTGGCGCGATGTTGGCAGATAAATTAGAAAGCGTCAGGTTAGACTGCGTCATAGGTCTCTCATCATTACCGTGTAAACCACCTGTTCGCGAGGCGAATACTCGCTCGTCGTGGTAATGACAAAGCAATTATCGCGCCATTATGAGATTAAGAGAAGGGGGAAGGACGACGGCGAGCAATAATCGCTGCCATTTCATCCATTTGGCGCTGCTCTTGATAGCGTTCTCGCTCCGCTTGCTCACGTTCACGCTTTTCAATTAGCCACTCTATCGATTGCCGATACTGCCGCGCTTGATGCCAGGTTTGTTGGCAGTTATCGAGATGCTCTTTAAACTGATGTTCTGCATCTCGCTGTTTTGCCAGGGTTTCATCCAGCTGGACAATGAATTTGTTTAAGTGGCCAAATGCACTGGCCGATAAACCTTGCTGGCCGCGATCACTCATTTGCCGACAATACTCCAAGCGGTACTGCTCGATTTGCTCAAGCTGGCGATAATAATTATCTAAAGATTGCTGCGCCGCGACAACGGCAAGCTGCGCCTGCTTTTCATCTTCTTGGGCTTTATCCAACAGTAGTGTCAGTGCATGATCAGCCATCGATTATCCCTGCAAGGTTGAGCGTAACATGTTGACGCACATATCATAGGGAACCACTTCTTTCATACCTTGCTGCAAATACCCATCCAATCGCGGCTTAATACTAAATGCTTGGTCAACCGCTGCATCTGAGCCTGGCTTGTACGCGCCAATCGAGACCAAGTCTTGATTTTTTCGGCAAACGGACAACACTTGCCGCACCGCTTTAGACATCAGGATTTGCTCTTCACTGGTGATGTTTGGCATCACTCGGCTGACCGAACGCTCAACATCAATCGCAGGATAATGCCCACTGTCAGCTAACTCGCGCGATAACACGATATGCCCGTCAAGAATGGCGCGGGCAGCATCAGCAATCGGATCTTGTAAGTCATCGCCTTCAGTGAGTACAGTGAAAAACGCTGTAATCGAACCTTGCCCAATCGCGCCATTACCGGCACGTTCAACCAACGAAGGCAAACGCGCAAAAACTGATGGCGGATACCCTTTGGTAGCTGGTGGCTCGCCAACCGATAAAGCGATTTCACGCTGCGCTTGCGCAAAACGGGTCAGAGAATCCATCAGCAAGAGCACATCGAGCCCTAGATCGCGAAAGTATTCGGCAATGGTCAACGCAGTTTGGCACCCTTTTAGACGCATCAGTGGTGACGCATCGGCAGGGGCTGCAACCACCACGGCGCGTGCGCGTCCTTCCTCACCGAGAATATCGTCAATAAACTCTTTGACTTCACGACCGCGCTCGCCAATGAGCCCCACCACAACCACTTGTGCGGTCGTGCCACGTGTCATCATACCAAGCGTCACGGACTTACCCACCCCCGAGCCAGCAAACAAGCCGATACGTTGCCCTTTCCCGACGGTTAAAAGGCCATTAATCGCCTTAATACCCACATCCAAGGGTTCACGAATCGGCTGGCGCGCCAAGGGGTTGATTGGCGTCCCTTCTAAGCTAGCACGCTTATCGGTATAGATATCGCCCTTTCCATCCAAAGGATTGCCCATGCCGTCGATCACTCGGCCGAGTAATTCCATCCCCACCGCCAAATGGCCTCGCTCTGCCAGCGGCGTCACACGTGCACCGGGAAGCACACCAGACACTTGCTCATTGGGCATCAGATAAAGTAGCTCACCGGCAAAACCAACCACTTCGGCCTCAATGGTGCCATTAAGGGTATCGACCGAGCAGACAGAGCCAATCGGCGCGCGACAGCCAATGGCTTCGAGTGTCAATCCCACCATACGGACCAATTTCCCCGATGCGACGGGTTTGGGGGCGAGATTATCAACTTGCCAGTGCTTGAGTCGCTCTGCCAATGCACTCATGACTCACCTTTGTCCTGATCCACGGATTCGTTTTGCTCAGCCGAAGGTACTTGCTCATCCTGTGAGCTAGCTTGAGAGTCTAGCGCTGACGACGCATGCTCTTGCGGTGCGTCCGCCTCCTGTTGCGCGTGATCACGCATGGTTTGCTCAGATTCTGTCACAGGATCCGTTTGTTGGTGCGCAGCGTCCGACGGGCGTGCTTGGTTTTTACCATGAAACTCTCGCAACAAGGTGTCGACACGCTCGGCAAGACGGTAATCCACCACCGAGTCTTTCGCTTTTACGTGCACATCGCCACGAGACAGTGCTGGCTCGGATTGTAATGTCCAATCGCGCGCGGCAAGGGTATCTGGCCCGTATGCATCACTGACTACCGCGTGATCATCTGGGTGTAGGGATACAGTAACGGGGTGATCAGCAATCGGCAGTGCTTCGATAGCGGCGCGTAAGGTTTGTAAGATCACATGCGGATTGGTCTGCACTTCGACGCCAATCAGAGATTTGGTCAACGCTTGCACCATCAATAGCAACTGCTGCTCGACATCTTCATTGACCTTTTCGAGCGGGTGCGTAAGCTGATTTAAAATTCTATCTAGATGCTGGCAGCGCTCCTCTATTAGCGCTTGCCCAGCGGCAACGCCTTCGTCAAAGCCTGCTTTTTTACCTTCTTCGTGGCCTTTCTCGCGTCCCTCTTCAAGGCCCGCTTCTAACCCCTCACGATGACCAAGCTGCTTGCCCTCTTCATGGCCCTCGTCGTAGCCTTGTTGGCGAATCGCTTCGAGCGCGTCCGCGGTTAAAGGTTCAGGCGCCAGCTCCGACTCTTCGGGCTCCGGTTCAGGCTCCGGCTCCCAACTCGGGTCATAGTTGAGTGCGGTTTCTTTGGGTAAAGACTGCTTGTCGCCGTAAGGAGGCAGTTCCCAACGATCAATGGTTTCAGTCTGTGCTTCGTCAGCACGAATGTAGCCACGACGCTTATCTAGGCTCATGATTTACCTCTGATACGTGAATGGCCTAAACGAACTCGTCGCCGCCGCCACCCGTAAGCATGATTTCACCCGCATCCGCGAGACGGCGCGCGATTGACAGGATCTCTTTCTGAGCCCCTTCTACATCTGAGACACGGATCGGTCCCATGGCTTCGATATCGTCTTGCAGCATTTCTGCCGCACGCTGAGACATGTTGCGGTAGATTTTCTCACGCAGATTATCTTCCGCACCTTTGAGTGCTTTTTGCAAGACTTCTTGCGGCACGTCACGCAGCATGGTTTGAATACCGCGATCGTCGACATCGATAAGGTTGTCGAATACGAACATCAGATCTTGGATTTGCGAGGCCATCTCTTCGTCTTGATCGCGAATCGAGTCCATCAACACGCCTTCAATACTGTTATCCATGTAGTTCATGATCTCGGCTGCGGCCTTTAAGCCACCAATTTTGGCAGCTTGCGCCCCCGCTTGGCCAGCGAACTGTTTCTCCATGATTTCATTCAACTCGTGCAATGCAGCAGGCTGAACTTCTTCGAGGTTGGCAATCCGCATCATCAGATCTAACCGGTCACGTTCAACAAACTGTGAGAGGATCTCTGCGGAATGCTCGGGGTCGAGATACGAAAGTACAATGGTCTGTATCTGCGGGTGCTCGTTGATAATGATGCTCGCCACTTGACGCGGATCCATCCACTTGAGTGAATCCAAGCCTTTCGAGCCACTGCCAAGCAAAATCTGATCGACCAAGTTGTTGGCTTTGTCTTCACCCAACGCAGCCACCAGTGCATTACGGACAAAGTCTTCACTGCCCATCCCGATTGAGGTGTATTTTTGGATTTCCTCGAGAAAGGCGCGGTGAACAGCGGCCACTTTATCAGAGTTAAGGTCAGTCATTGAGGTCATGGCCGCACCGACGCGTTGCACCTGCTTTGGCTCAAGGTGGCGAATAATACTCGCCGCATCTTGCTCACTCAGGCTCAACAACAAAATTGCTGCCTTTTCAATGCCACTCAACGAGTTGACATCAAAGCTGGTACCCGGTTGCTCTTCACCACCGGTTGTCGCGACTTCATTTGCCATCTTGCATTACCCWGTTCTTCACAGCTTGTGCAGCAAGGTCTGGCTCGTTCGCCACCAATGCCCGCACCGCTTTCAACAAGTCTTCATCTTTGTGTAAGTTTGGCAAGGACACATCCGATGAAGACATCGCAAAGTTACTTGAGCCATCAAGCTCCGAGCCAATCAGGCCAATGTCATCACCGTCAGGAGAGATGGGTAAGCCATCGGGTCCCAAGATCTCGCCATTGGGCCCCACGGTGTTGCCATCTTCGTCGAGCGCTGGGTACAACAGCTTTTTCATGGCTGGGCGGATAAGCACCAAAATAACCACGATAATTACCAATGCCGCCGCCATCCAGCGCACCCAGTCGTTGAAGTTTGGATGCTCCCAAATTGGCACATCCATCGCCATATCTTGTTCAGGCTCAACAAAGGGCACCGCAATGACTTCAATCACGTCCCCACGCGCTTCACTGAAACCGACCCCGCCCATCAACAAACGACGAATTTTTGCGATTTCATCATCGGTCAGTGGCGTTTTCACCACATCACCAGTTTCCGGATCCACACTTTGCTTAAAGTTGACCGCGACCGAGACGGTTTGGCGGTCAATAATGCCAGACTGTGCACGACGGTGACGGATGGTGGTGTCCAATTCAAAGTTTCGCGTGGCTTCGCGACTGACCGAGCCCGTGTCTCCTGCACCACCATTTTTCAAATCTTGAACGTCTTCGGGAATCGATGCATCCGCCGGTGGCTGGTTACTTAACGCCCCGGGGATCCCTGCGACCATATCACTACTATTGTAGTCTTCACGGGTATACTCACTGCGCGTGGCGGGCGTATTGGGATTAAATTGCTTTTGGGTTTCTTCTAACGAACTAAAGTCCATCGACACATCGACTTGCGAGGTATAGTTACCCAAACCCAATACTGGGATGAGAATAGAATCGATTTTGTCGCGTAACTGGCGCTCTTGCTTACGCTCAAGCTCATATTCTTTGCGGCGTGCTGCCGTGGCAGGATCTTCACTCCCCGAGTTCAACAAACGTCCATGCTGATCGGTTACCGTTACACGGGTCGGTTTCAGGGATGGGACGGCAGAGGCAACCATATCGACAATCGAGTCCACCTCTTCTTGTCCGAGTGTATTCGCGCCGCCAAGCGTAAGAAATACGGTCGCTGAGGCTTCTTGATTGTGGCGCACAAATACGCTTTGCTTTGGCATCGCCAGCAGCACTCGCGCTTTGCGGACATGACGAACTTCTTCAATCGCGGCGGCAAGTTGACGTTCGCGGCTCAGTTTTAAGCGTTCACGCTCAAGCTGTTGCGAGACGCCAAACCCCATGTCATTCAGAAGAATATCATCGCCTTCAGCGGTCGCGGTGTTTAATCCTGCCCGAGTCAGCCCCAAACGAATCGATGAGTATTCATCCGCGGGGACACGAATCGTATTGCCATCTAACTGATAATTAATCTTTTCTTGATCGAGGTGATCAAGTACCGGGATTAGCTCCTCGGTTTCATACGAGCCCAGTGGACGCATTTCGGGTTCTTGAACCCAGAAAAATAGCATCATAATCAACGCGACGCAGATAGCGACCGCTAACACGAGGATCATCTGACGTACCATGTCCAAGTCGCCGAATAGCGAGTCAGACTTGGCAGACTGCTCTAACGCATCCGGGTCTTGTACGTCTTGATCCATCTCTGGCCCAAGCTCCGTGGAGGGCAATGCTGCCGCCCCTTCGGAGACTGCCAGATCGGTGTTTTGATTCTCTTCAGCCACTGGTTAATTCCTACATTACACTGGCATATTCATCAGTTCTTTGTACGCTTCAACCAGCTTGTTGCGGGTTTGAACCGTTGCATCGAATGCCACACTCGACTTATTACGTGCGATCATCACATCCGACAAACTGACACTGCGGTCGCCTTCATCAAAGCGCGTGGCAAGTTCACCCGATGTTTTTTGTAATCCGTTAACATGGTTGATCGCGCTGGCCAGCATATCGCCAAATTCTTGGCTCACTTGTTGGCCCGTCGCAGGTTGCGACACGTTTTTCGCGGCCACCGCCATGGCTTGCATCTCTTGGGTCAGGGCATTGGCTTTCATCGTCGATCCTTACTGTGTCAATTTTTTGTCAACTTGGTCAGATTTTCTCCGCCATGACAGCTAACTTGCAACTTTGAGGCCACGTTGGCAAAGGCCTCACATCCTAGGGCGTTAGCTTGGAATTTCAATCCCAGCATCACGCATTTTGGCTAATTTATAACGCAATGTTCGCGGGCTGATCCCTAACCGCTCAGCCACTTCTTTGCGGCGTCCTTCACAAGCACGAATAGTATCTAGAATGATAGCAAACTCTTGATCCCGAAGCTCATTCCCCAATCCAGCATTACCGTTTATCGTTGGATCGGAAAAGGATGCCACTGATGTCGCAACCGATGGTGCCACCGGCTGGCTATCCATCACTCGATGCTGTAAGCCGGAGGCATCATGCCAATCATGGCCCTCTAGCAAAATATCACTCGCTTGAATGCAGGCATTGCTCGCCAGAATCAGAGCGCGCTGCATCACGTTGTCGAGCTCACGGACGTTGCCGGGCCATGGATAGTGGAGGAGTTTCTGCTCTGCATCTTGACTTAATGTAGGGCACGGCATGCCTTGTTTTTGACAGTGGCGTGACAACAAATGACTCGCCAGTGGGATAATATCACCGGGCCTGTCTGTGAGCGCAGGCCAGGTAATAGGAAAGACGTTTAACCGATAATACAGATCTTCTCGGAAATGCCCTTCGGCCACATACTCTTTGAGATCGCGGTTACTGGTGGCCAATACGCGAACATCCAGTTGAATGCTTTTACGGCCCCCTAAGCGTTCAACTTCACGCTCTTGAAGTACCCGCAATAACTTAGCTTGGAGACCCAAGTCCATTTCGCTAATTTCATCCAGCAAAATGGTGCCACCTTGAGCTTGCTCAAATTTCCCTGGGCAAGCTTGTACGGCGCCAGTAAATGCACCTTTCTCGTAACCAAACAGTGTCGCTTCCAGCATGTTTTCTGGAATGGCCGCGCAGTTAATCGCGACAAAAGGCGCCGCCACGCGCACAGAATGATCGTGGATATATCGCGCCATCACTTCTTTACCCGAGCCTGACGGCCCTAAGATCATCACATTGGCATCGGTCGCGGCCACTTTGTCGGCCAACGCCATCAATGCGACACTTTTAGGATCCGCGACAATGGCGTCCGAGCTGTCCGCTTTAACCGGAGCATAACGGCTGACCATGTTGAGTAGCACTTCAGGCGCGAACGGCTTGGCCATATAGTCAATCGCCCCTTCTTTCATCGCGGCCACTGCATCTTCAATGTTGGCGTAGGCTGTCATCAATAACACCGGTAAATTCGGGGTGTTATTTTTGATGGTTCGCAGCAAAGCGAGCCCGTCCATTCCGGCCATTTGGACATCGGAAACGACAATATCGACCGCCTCTGATTTTAAGGTCAGTAAGGCTTGCTCGGCACTATCGGCCTCGATCCAGTGATATCCGGCAAGGGCAAGCGTATCGACGAGGGCCTCACGCAAACCTTCGTCATCTTCGACGATCAGGACAGTTGTTTGGCTCATTGTGTTTCTCCTACGCTATCACTGCTTTTTGCAGCAGGGGTGTCTGCCAACGGCAAGCACAGTGTAAAACAAGCGCCTTGACCCGGCTCTGACTGCAGCGTCAAGGTGCCTTTGTGGGCATGGCAAACCATTTGAACAACGGCAAGCCCTAAGCCCGTCCCTTGCTGACGGGTGGTAAAAAAGGGCTCTAACACTTTCGCCTGAAGCTCAGGTGCGATACCTGGGCCATTATCGGCAACCGACAACAAGAGATTGCTTTCATGCGTGCGCGCATCAACCACGACTTGGCACGCCTTTCCCGCAACCTGAATAGCATTTACCACTAAGTTACTCAGTGCGCTCGCTAAGGCATTCACATTTCCCAGCAAGGTCACGCTTTCGTCATCACTATTGATGGCAAAATCAACATTCTTTCCTTGAACGACCGCGTCCACCATAGGCTCAAACTCATTAAAAAGCTGCTCAACCGTAAACCGGTCAACCACTTTGTTATCGCCCCCTTTAGCGAACAACAGCATGTCATTCACTTGCTTTTCGAGATCGTGCAGCCTATCAAGCAATTTCAACTGGAAACGCTGTCGGGTGGCTTCATTCAGATTGGGTGCGCCTAAATTCGCCGCATATAACATGGCGCTGGATAACGGTGTTCGCACCTGATGTGCCAAGGAAGCCACCATTTTCCCTAAGGATGAAAGCCGCTGCAGATCACTGACCCGTGATTGCAGCAAGCGCGTCTCTGTCATATCGGTAATCAAGATCAATTGGCCAGAATCTGATGCCGATATGGCAAGCTTTACTCGGCGGCCATCTTTTAGCGATACTTCATGCCCATCATCATCACGCGGAGAGAAGGCGCGTTGGATCACGTCAAACCAACGTTCTTGCGTGAGTGGTTCACCCAACAAGCGACGAGCCTCTGGATTGGCTTCTGCCACTCGGCCGTTTGAATCAAGCAAGATCACACCAGCAGGCATGACATCCAATACTTGTTTATAACGCGTAACTTGTTGGTCCACTGATCCCAGTGGCGACGATTGGCTTTCCATCTCGGCAATACACGATTTGATAAAGGTTTTATCCAATTAAGCAGGGATTATGCCATAAAAATAGCTATTTATATCATGCAATTAGAAACAAAAAAGCGAAGTCATTTTTTTGACTCCGCTTTTTTGACACACGGTCGGTTTAAATCAATTCTTCTTTATTTAACCCGTATTTCCGCATCTTTTCGACTAGCGTCGTCCTTCGCATACTCAGCATGTCTGCCGCGCGAGCGACCACGCCTGATTGCGCCTCCAAAGCTTGTCGAATCAAATCAACTTCGTAATCCGCCAGCATTTCTTTTAGGTTAACGCCTTCCGGCGGTAGCACGACCGCGCCTGGACTATCGTGAAAGCCTGGCATCTCATCCATCATAGGATCATCGTCGGGTTCACTAAACATCGCCGTTAAGGCATCACGTTCAGCCACAGCGGTTTCTTCCACCGAATACGCTTCCGGCTGAAATTCTGGAATATCACTATAACGATATTTAGCAGGAAGGTGGTTGACGTCAACAAGCTGTCCCGGATACAAAATCGCAAGACGTTCAATGAGGTTGGCGAGCTCACGCACGTTACCAGGCCACTCATGCTCCATGAGCGAGTTGATCGCGCGTGGTGAGAGGTGCACACGGCTGCTTCCTTCACTATCGAGACGCGACATCAGTTCGTGTATCAGCATTGGGATGTCGTCAAGACGCTCTCGAAGCGGCGGCATTTCGATCGGAAACACGTTTAAGCGATAGTAAAGATCTTCGCGAAAATCGCCCTCTTCAATCATTTGCTCAAGCTGGCGGTGTGTGGCCGCAACCACTCTGACATCCGCGCGAATACTCTTATTTCCCCCGACTCGCTCAAAGGTGCGCTCTTGTAACACCCTTAGCAGCTTAACTTGCATCGGCATGGGCATATCGCCAATTTCGTCAAGAAATAAGGTTCCGCCCTCGGCCAACTCAAAGCGTCCTTTACGTGCGGAAATCGCCCCCGTAAACGCACCTTTTTCGTGACCAAATAGCTCGCTTTCTAAAAGCTCAGCTGGGATGGCACCACAGTTAACCGGCACAAAAGGACCGGATGCTCGTGAGGAAGCATGATGAATGTGTCGAGCGACCACTTCTTTACCGGTACCCGACTCACCCAGAATCAATACATTCGCTTCAGTGGCAGCCACTTGGTCTACCAAACGACGGACTTGCCCCATCGCCTCACTCTTACCGACCATGTTGTGAAAGGCGGTATTGTCACCGCTAAGCTGCGGAATGCTAAATGCCTGTTTTCCTGCAAACTCTCGACAGTGGTGAAGCGCGTCAAATAATTGCGGGTAGTTAAGGGGGAGACCCAGTTCACCGACATAGTTTGGCAGTCCTGAAAGCTCACGGTCGTGGCGACGTATCGCGATAACAGGAACATGATGATAGGTAGCAAGCTGCTCAAGTACCTTTTCAAGCAAGGCAGAAGAGCGGACGTGGCCAAGAAAACATGCGCCCCAGTTTTGCTCCCAAAGTGCGTCACTGACATCTGCTGTCGAGTGAAGCGCGTAACGCTCGCCAATAAAGTCGAGTATCACGCCGAGATCGTGACGAAACTGGTCATCGTCATCGATAACAAGGATTTTTGCTAACTCTTGCATGTGTGAGATACGTCTGCCCTGATAGATATATTATTGTTGTCACGTGCTAAAAAGCCGCAACAAACTCAATTTTAATCAAGACATTGTAATAGAGAACGCGCATAAGGCAACCGGAGACACAGTAAACCTGTGACTCCAGTGCCATGTCAGTCTTTTGGTAGGCTGTTTAGCTGGTCGCTTGGGTCAGATTATGGTATTCGGACGGAATCTGGTCCCACGCCGATTTTATCTCACGTAAAATCTCAATCACATCGTCGATGGGTTCCGGTTTATTTTCCAAATTCGCCTCACTGACTTGGCGAATCATAAAGTCATAAAGCGCATCCAGGTTGTTGGCAATTTCGCCTCCATCATCCATTGATAGACAAGCGCGGAGATTAATAATGATATCCAACGCTTTACCTAACCGCTCACCTTTGACGGATAAGTCGCCTTGTGCCATGGCGGCCTTGCCCTGAATCAAGCGTTCAATCGCACCGGCCATCAACATCTGTATGACCTTATGAGGCGACGCGGCGCTTAATTGACTGTCAACAGAGACCTTTTTATAGGCCTGTAGTGAGCCTCTCATAGTCTTCCTCACCTATTGAAATTTCTTATACAGCTGCACAGATTGCTTACCCTTGCGCTGCTGCAACAACGTCTTGGCAGCATCAGCTCTTTCATTATCGAGTGCTTGAACCAGCTGTTCGGTTCTTGATAATGCCTTTGCCCATGCTTGACCATCAGGCTGCTCCGAAGACGCTGCAATCTGGTCGAGTAATGCCTTTCTATCATGCAATTGCTGAGCCAGTTTTTCGGGATCAGCATCACGTTCGGCTAGTGAATGCGCAATCGCCTCATCAATCGCTTCTAATTGCTGAAGCCAGTGTGTCATTTCACTCGTCATCATGCTGGCATGATGTTTTGCATTGCTTGAAGCTGTGAGCGCATTTGCGCTGTCGCTTCTTCCATGGCAGAGAAGCGTTTCATGGTCCGCGCCTCAAGGTTTTCCATCCGTCTATCCAGCTCCTGCTGCTCATCGCGTAAGCGCAGCTTCTGATCAGACAAGGTATTCTCACGGTTACTGATGGCGCCACCGGCCCCGGTAAAGCCATTCACGACCTCTTCCAGCTGGCGAGCAAAGCCTTTGTTTCCACCAAAGAAACCTTCTAAAGCGTTAAAATTTTGACGAAGCTGTCTATCTAACACCTTGCTATCAATTTCTAACCGCCCATCCATCGTGGTCGTTACACCCAGCTCGCTGAGTGTCTTCATCCCTTCTGGTGCTTGTTCAATGGGCGATGAAAACAAGTTCCGTAAGCGACTTGTGGCCGTACGGATTACACTTTCTCCGACTAATGGCCCACCTTGCTGTGTCTCGGGATCGTATTTACCCACAGCTTGTGCCACACGGAAAAAGGCGTTGTAGTTATCAACAAAGCTTTCCAGCGTGGAGCGTACCGACTCACGATCATGCTCAACAGACAAGGTAATGGGTGACGCCCCTGCTTGACTGACGTCAAGTGATACCCCTTCAATCGCATTGGTAAAGGTGTTGGTTTCACTCGAGACAGAAGCAATACCATCAATCATAATCTGCGCATCTTGCGCAGCTTGCATTTGCGTCAAGCCATTGCCAGCTTGACCGACTTTAAATCCCAGTTGATGCAGGGCGCTCCCCATTTGAGCATCAACGTTCACTGCAATCTGATTGCCCGCTCCCGTCTTAGTGCCGTTTAGAACCAATCTTGCACCACTGTTATCTTGGATCAGTGACGCTTGCACTCCGGGGTTGGTTGGGTCGCTATTAATCGCACGGATAACGTCGGTTAAACTATTTTTACCTTGCGGGATATCAATGATGCTTGTCCGGTTGCCCATGGTAATGGTGAGCTTACCAGAACCTAATGGCGCATCCGAATCCATGCCAGCAGAAACGAGCTTATGCGTGCTGGCTAGCTGCTGAACATTAATTTGGTATTTTCCGGGAATCGCATCAGGACTCGCTGATGCACTTAAAGCGTCAGAATTACTGACTGAGGCAGTCCTTGCCGCATAAGATTCGTTGCGACGAAAGTCATACATCTGACTTTTGAGTTTATCGAGAGATTCTTTTAAGCGGCCAAACGCACTGATGTCAGTTTCGACATCATTCATGCGTTTGACGATTCGCTCTTGTTTGGGTGCACGCTCAGCATCCACGATCTTAGTGACCATGGCATTGATATCGATACCGCTACCCATGCCTGCTGCGTTTACACCCATGACGATTCTCTCACCTCGTTATACCTTTTCTGCCACCAGCCCTCGCGCATGTTGCGACAATTGCTTGGCCAGCTCTAGCATTTCCTTTTCTGGGATCTGGCGGATGATATCCCCACTGCTCATTTCATAAACGGTGATGATACTTCTGCCCGTATCCTCATCAAGCCGGAATGCTAGGCCTTTGTTAAAAGAGGACATAAACTCATCGAGACGTTCTACCAACTTCTCCAGCTGCTCACGTTGTATTTCGCGGGTTTCGTTAAGACGCTCCGCTTGCTCAACGCGTCGCTGCTGCATAGACTCACGCGTTTCTCGACGAACGGCCTGCTGGTTTTGGCTCACGCTAACCTGATCAGGCCGAGTTTTTCCTACTCTCTCTTCTCTTGCAATCTTTGTGCCGTCGGAAGAGCCGGTATGAGGCAGGGATGAAGTTGAAACGGATGAAATGTCCATTACGATTCACCTCCTGTTAGCGTAGCGGCGGAGTATCCGCCGCTACTGGGTTATAAAGCGTGATTAACCCAACAGGCTCAGTGCCGCTGACGGCGCCTGCTTGGCCTGTGCCAGAATCGACGTACCAGATTGCTGTAGAATCTGAGACTTAGTGAACTCAGTGGTCTCTTTAGCGAAGTCCACATCGCGGATTCGGCTGTTAGAGGCGGTCACGTTCTCGTTCACGTTGTCCAAGTTCGCAATCGTGTGGCTTAGACGGTTCTGTTTCGCACCCAGCTCAGCACGGTATGAGTCGATAAACTGCATCGCGTTATCGATAAGACCCACAGTTTTCTGTGCACCACCGATAGTCGAAACATCCACATCTTTGATGGTTTCATCCACCTTGGTACCCATTGCCAATGACGTTGCCAATGCACCGGTAAAGGTAGCATCTGAACCTGCTGCAGTAACAATCTGAAGCTCACCATCTTCAGTAACCGATGCGCTCAGTTTGTCTTGCGACTGACCATTAATATAGGTAGCAATTTCTTCAATGTCATCGCCGCCTTTTGCTGTCACGTTGATAGAGGTCGTTGCACCGTCCGCATCCGTGATAGTAATGGCTAAGGTTGCACCGTCTGTTGCTGTCCAACCTGCAGATTTTGCGTTTGCTGCAGTAAAGCTAGCACCACCCATTTCAGCATGGTCAGCACGGATGTTTTTGAATTCCATCATCACGGCTTCACCGGCATCCGCACCCACCTGGAATGAACGCGTACCGAATGTGCCGTTCAGTAGTTTCGCACCACCGAATGATGTGGTTTCTGCAATACGGTTTAATTCGTCTTGCAAGGCCACCACTTCTTCTTGAATAGCTGCACGCTCAGAGTCGCCGTTTGCGCCGTTAGCGGACTGCAAAGATAGGTCACGCATACGCTGCAAGATGTTAGTTGACTCTTCCATCGCCCCTTCGGCAGTTTGCGCCATAGAGATACCGTCGTTGGCATTACGTACGGCAACATCCAGACCTCTGCTTTGAGACATCAAGCGGTTAGAAATTTGTAGACCCGCTGCGTCATCCTTGGCGCTGTTGATACGATAACCGGATGACAAACGTTCCATTGAGTTGTTCAGCGCGTCGGTTGAGTTATTCAAGTAACGCTGAGCAGTCATTGCAGGGACGTTAGTGTTAACTGTAATAGCCATAACTATTCTCCTTTGGTTCTAGGTCCGGCTTCGCCCAGCTGACCAGGGAAAACCAGTTCGATAATCTTTCACAACCCATTTAGCGGCGCACAGTCAAAAAGCTTTAATATTTTTTGCGTGCTGACGATGGCTAAACCACCGTCGCTTCATGGTGCTATGGAAGTTAACGTCCACAGGAGAAATATCTTTAGCGTGATTCGCGAAAAAAATGACATAAAAAAAGCGGCAATCACTTGCCGCTTTTTAGTTGCTTGATTTGTCAGTGTTACTGAAGCAAGTTCAGTGCAGCTTGAGGCATCTGTTTGGCCTGAGCCAACATCGACGTCCCCGCTTGCTGGAGGATCTGTCCTTTCGTCATGGCCGTGGTTTCGCGCGCGAAGTCAGTATCGCGAATCCGGCTATTGGACGCAGACACATTCTCCTGAATGTTCGACAAGTTGCTGATGGTGTGGCTCAAGCGGTTTTGCTTCGCACCTAGGTCAGCACGCTGACTGTCGATATAACGCATCGCGGAGTCAATCACACCAACGGCCATTTGTGCACCGCCCACATCCGATACGTCGATGTCTTTGGTCGTGATCAAGTCACCGTTACCGGCAACCAGTCCTAGCGATGTCGCAAGTCCGCCTCCGAAGGTAACTGTGCCTTCGACTTTGGGCTCTTCGATAAAGATTTGCAATTGCCCCTCTTCATCGACAGACGCAGTGAGCATTTCATCGGATTGACCATTGATGTAGCTGGCCAATTCTTCAACATCATCACCTGGCTTGGCACCGATCGTTAAGCTAATGTTTTCACCGTCTTTGGTAGTAAACTGTAGCTGCAGTGTTGATGCGGTCGGGTCAACTTGCCAGTCAGCCGATTTTGACTCCGTGCCAACGAATTCAACCCCACCCATGCGGAAATCATCCGCGCGAATGCTGGTTAAACCCATGATGATTGCTTCACCAGCATCGGCACCGACTTGGAAAGACGCATCCCCGAAAGAGCCGTTGAGTAGGCGTCGCCCACCGAATGCTGTAGTTTCTGCAATACGGTTTAGCTCATCCTGCAAGGCTGCAACCTCTTCTTGAATCGCGATACGCTCGGATTTACCGTTCGCGCCATTCGCTGACTGCAATGAGAGATCTCGCATACGTTGCAAGATGTTAGTGGATTCTTGCATGGCGCCTTCAGCGGTCTGCGCAATCGAAATACCATCGTTGGCGTTTCGCATTGCCACATCCAGACCACGCGTCTGAGCAACCAAACGGTTAGAAATCTGCAAACCCGCCGCGTCGTCTTTAGCACTGTTGATTCGGCTACCTGACGACAGACGTTCCATTGAATTATTCAACTCATCAGTCGCTTTATTCAGGTAACGCTGCGCAGTCATCGCAGACACGTTGGTGTTAACTGTTACACCCATTTTGCTCTCCTTTGACTTTCGCTTGCTTTGCGAAACAGCCTACCCGCGACGTGTTGCACTGTTTGTTTGCGGTGCTGCGGGAACAGCTTGTTAATCAGTTTCAAGATCAGCCCGTTCAAAAACTGGCCGCTTGATGAATTTAATACAATATATGTGCCAACTTTATAAAATTCATTTTAATCAATGATTTATAGAATTTTATTGCTCAACCAATCGTCTTAAGAGGCAACGCCTAAACCATAAAATGCGGTGAAAGCGGCAAACGATCGGCAATGCCTATCCAACTTTCTTTTCCTTGTTGCCTTGCAAGTAAGTTGCCAAACACGCTAACCCACAGATCAAAGGAACATTTTTTGCATTATCCTTGGCTTGCCATACAGCGCCATTGCCTTGACAGGCAGCGCCAACGGCCGAGCTCACCACTGCTAGAATAGGACGACGCAATCTATGACCCAAGATAACGATGGCCATACCAATATGACGTTGGATGAGGCATTTAAACTCGGCATAAACCTTTATCAGGAAGGAAATAAAGCGGACGCCCGCGACGTGTTCGAGCAAATTTTGTCTCATGCGCCCGATGCGGCACAAGTGCGGCAAGTCCTCGCCGTATTAGATGCGGAGGAAGGCAATCTCGAGCAGGCGATGGCGCATATCAACCATGCACTGGCACTCACTCCCGACGATTTATCATTACTGTTTGATAAAGCGCAGCTGCTGGTTCAACAAGGAAAGAACACGGCAGCGATGGAGATCGTCGAACGTCTATTTGTTGCCGCGCCAACCAACCCTGACATTCTGAACCTACGTGCCCAACTGACTGACAAACTCGGCCATAAAGGCGAAAGCCGTCGTACCCATGCATTACGTGACGAGTTACACCAACTCAAAAATCAAGGGCTCGCCGAAGAAATTGAGAAAACCATGACATTAGCGGCGAACTTCATGGCTGATGGGCATGTGGAGCAAGGCGAACAGCTCTATCAAACGATCTTAACGCTTGAGCCGGATTACCCGCCGGCACTGATGGCACTGGCCCAGTATGCGCTAGATGATGAAGCCTTCGGAAAAGCCCATCAGTTGTTACTCCGAGGCAGTGATAAAGCGCAAGCTCATCCAGTTTGGCAACTGCTTCTGATCAAAGCCGAATCGGGATTAGGCCACTATGCCCACGCGAGACGACGCTGCCTGAGCGTGTATAAACAAAGCCAAGATCCAGCGTTTCTCCGACAATTATTGGTGATTTACCTCAATGAGCGAAACTGGTTAGAAGCCAGTAAACTTGCTAAGCAGTGCTTGCGGGAAGACCCTGAGCGCGGAGAGTTACATTATGCGCTGGCGCGTGCCACATTTGAACATTTGAAACAGCATCACCAATTTACCCACGAAAAACTAACCCATTGCTACCAGATTCACGAAAAAGCCTGCCAATACGTCACGGGTAAGCATGCGAATACCTTGCAAGCGCAATTAGGCGAATTAGATTGGTATTTAGGCAACATTGATAGCGCGCAAAAGCGTCTCGAATCGCTATTAGCTGACAGCCCGGATGATCACGCGCTGCGCTTTAACTTAGCGTTTGTCTATCGCACTCAGATGGCATGGCCCGCATTTTATGAGGCCAACGAAGCTGGCATTGAATGTGGGCGTCGACTGAAATATCACGGTGAGTTACCACGTTGGGACCTTTCTCGTCCCGAAAGCGATGCTGTACTCATTATGCCTGAACAAGGTGTCGGGGATGAGCTCGCCTATTTTCATAATGTGCCTATGGTGGTGGAACGTGCCCGAAAGGTCTACGTTGGCTGTGATCCTCGTCTTGAGCCCGTGCTCAAAGCTGCCTTTCCCACCACAGAGATCGTGCCTATTTCACGTACTGATGGGCAAGATATCCATATTCCTGATCACGTGTTGGCCGATATCAATAGCTGGGTCGCGGGCGGCTCACTGGCGGGAATTTGTTATCAGCACTTCGAACGCCACCTTTACCAGCAAACCTATATTCATGCGTCGGCGACTCAAGAGACACCTTGGCAATCGGTGCTAGATGAACTGAAAGCACAAGGGCCAGTTATTGGCGTTTGCTGGCGAAGTGGCTTGGCGGCGGCAACACGGAATATCCACTATTTGATTGCCGATGAACTGGGGCAATGGTTAACAAAAATGCGCTCCCTTCATCCTAAGGTTCAGTTTGTGAACCTACAGTATGGCGACTGCTCAAAAGAGCTGGCCAAAGTTAAAAAACAAACTGGGGTCGAGGTTGTGCAATTGCCAGGCTTGGATCTTAAGGATGATTTTGTCGGGAGTGCGAATGTCATGGCATCCATTGACGGCGTGTTTACCGCAGGTACCGCTATTCACCGGACCGCTGTTGCGGTAGGGGCACCTTGTTATGTCTTTTTTGCCGGCCACAAAGACAGTGATCCGATGCAAGCGGTCGCAATGTCTGGCCATCAAGAGTATGCGTTCTGCTATCCACCCTTAATGAACGATAAAAAGCCGCTATTGGACGCCATGGCACAGGCCATGTATCGCGATTTATTGACCGGATAACCGACGTTGTCTCAATACCACTAACAGCAAAAGGGCAGTCAATACTGCCCTTTTCATAGAAACGTCTCACCGTTAAAGCACGTTGACGATGCGGATTAGATATAGTTGAACAGCGATAAGTCTTTCGTTTTCGCAAACGCTTGTTGCGATGCCTGTAGGGCTAACATGTCTTCATTCATATCGATCGCGGCTTGGGTATAGTCCAAGTCCTCCATAGTGCCCAATGAGCGATTTAGCACCAATTTGAAATCTTTGTGCATGCTCTCTTGCCGATCTAGCGTAGTCAAACGTGTCCCGACCTCAGAGCGGGCCTTGTTTAAGTGTTTGAAGGCCGCTGCAAACTGATCGGTGACTTGATGCAGCTCTGCGGTTGCAGACGCATCATCGATGTCAGCATACGACAACGCGGCACCATGTTTAAACGCATCAAAGATAGTGAAGGTGTCTTGACGCTCGAGTGCAATGGTATCGCCGGGCTTCATCTCACCTTCAAAGGTCATTTTAAGCGTGTTCCACTCAATCCCATTTTGAGGATCGTAGAGCCCAGTGCTCACTTCAGTCCCGTTTTGGGTTAATGAATAGGTTGTATCTCCACTGGCATTTACATCAAAAGTCACTGCGTACGCGGCGTTGTTTGCATTATTGCTGTTTTCTGCGCGAGCAAGCAGCAACAAGGAGCCATCTTGCAAATCGTACTCGGGCTGATAATCCCCATAGGGGTTATCAATTTCCATAAACATTTTATCGCCCGGATCCGATGTGGGCACTTCTACCGCGGGGGCAACTTGCGCAGTACGAAAATAGCTATCACCGGCATAACGGACATTGCCTTGACTGTCGCGATAAAAAGGTTGCGTGCTGGTTTGGGTCCCTGAGAACAAGAAGTTGCCTGATTCATCCTTGGTATTCACCAAGTCCATAAAATTATCAAACATACCTTGCAAGTCTTGACGGTGCGYGGTGCGATCGTCATCGGATAGCGACCCGTTGATCATCGCCATCACTTTGCGTTTCGCGCTGTCCATCAATTGCTCAGATTCATCAATCGCGATCTCTTCACGCGTTTGGCGGTTTCTCGCTAGCGTTATCGAGTCAATGAACTGATCAATTTGCTCGTCTTGCTGACGGAAATTCTGAATATAAATTGACGACACAGGATCATCACCCGCAGTGATCACCCGCTTACCGGTCGCCATTTGTTCTTGATTATCTTGCACCTTAATATTCTGGCGCATGATATCGTTAGACACTGACTGGTAGTTGTGAAAGCTGGCAATACGGCTAATCATGATAGCTATCCTTATCGTGTCGCATTGAGCAGTGAATCAAATGTCTCATTTGCCGCTGTCATAATGCGCGACGCCGCCATATAGGCTCGTTGAAACTTCATCATATTCGCGGCTTCTTCGTCCAGATTGACTCCGGCGATTTCAGCAACGCGCCCTTCCGCCGCATCATGTTCCACCAAGCTGACATCTTGCAGTCGTTCATACGACGCTTTTTGTACCCCAAGGTCGGTATTCAATCCTTCATACACATCCAACAAGGTAGAACGTCCGTTATCCATCAGCTTTTGCGTTTGCAATTCTTGCATTCGGATCAGATTACTGTTGTCGCCATCTGCTGGGATCAGGCTGATAGCAAGAATATCGTCAGGCGCCGCTTTATCGTTAATTTCAATCAAGGTGCCATTGACGTTAATCGGCCCTGTTGGCGGATACGCTTGTGGTGCAAGCAGTACTTGCCCGTCTGTATCCGTGACCGCAAACTGACTCCCATCAGGTGATATGCGAACTTGGAATTCTTTCTGAGCCCCAGATTGCAGTACGCGCACATCCCCCTCACCATGGCTAATTGAGCTAGCGCTGACATAACTTTGGGCGGCAATGCCAGCAGGATCATCCATCACCATGCGGATTTGCCCTGCAGCTGCACGCGCGGGGCGCAAAAAGACCCGTTCGTTAGGTGCAAGGTTAGCGTCGATTTGAACGCGCATGCCATCTACATTAAAACTTGGCGGTGTTCCACTTGGCGTTACCGTTGATTGCTGGCCATTAGGTGACGTGAGTGTGTACTGCGCCCCATCAAATTTTAATTGATAGTCACCAATTTTAAGCTTCTGAAGATCATCGATGTACACTTTAAGATCGGCGGTCGAATCACCACTTTTGATCACCCGGGATGCCGCAATACGATCGTTATTAAAGTCGGTCAGGATATTCTTGCCAATCTCACCATTTAGATCGAAGCCTTGTCCTTGCAAATCGTTCAACGCTTGAGAAAAGCCAATCGCCATACGGCCGAGTTCGTCGCGCGCCTGCCCCAGTGTCTGGTCGCGATATTCAAACAACGCGCCGAGCTTACCGCGAATATCGCGATTAGAAATCGCCTTCACGCTTTTCCCTTCAACCAAAGCCAGCTGACGTTCTTGGTGATCCGGCTTTCCGGGTAAGGTAGTGAGTTCACTGCTGTTCATCCCCGACACCAGCATATGACCACTGCCGATGATGACGTTAAATAAGCCATCTTCTCGCGCATTAACACTGACTTGGGTGTATTCAGCTAACTCACGAATGAGCTTGTCATGACGGTCAAGTAGATCGTTCGGCTCGCCCGGTGTTTTCAGAATAGCTTTATGAATATCAACAATTTCGCGGCCAATATCGTTCATACGCTTGACCGTGGCATCGATTTGCGAGGAGGTATCAATCGACTGCTGCTGAAGTACGCCATATACGTCGTTTAATCCAGCAGACACCATGCGCGCTTTCTCTAGCACCACCTTACGCGCTCCCATATCACTCGGGCTATCGGTGAGGCCTTTTACTGCACCAAAGAACTCATTCATATTGTCAGGAATTTTCCGCGCTGAGTGCGCCATCATATCGTCAAGGCGCCCAAGCTGATCATTGCGCGCGGCGGCATGTTCTAAATTGGAGGTAGCAATATTGAGCTCATTAACGGCAAACTTATCGTAATTACGGCGCACTGCAGCGGCGTGTACGCCGTCACCGTAGTTATTCCCTCCCCAATAATGAGGCTCGTTAACTTGTTGCTCAACAGACTGACGGCTATAACCCTCAGTGTTCACATTGGAAATATTGTGACCTGTGGTATTAAGTTGTCGCTGCGCGGTGAGTACACCTTGCGACCCAAGGGAAAGCAGGTCAAAGCCCATTGTGCCTCCAGAAAACCCGGCAATAGAAACGAGATACAGGAATCAAAGCAAGAATTGAGCCAATAGAAATATAGGTTTTTTATTTTTTAAAAATCAGTGAGTTAATATAACTTTTCAACATGAGACAAAGAAAGGAAAGGACAACGGCAAGCCCTTGCCTGCCGTTATTGATCCATCATGCCGCGGACTTGTTCGAGCACGCGGAGCACCTTGTTCGAATAATCCGGATCGGTCGCATAACCGGCCTGATGCAACTCGCGAATAAATTGCTCTGGTTGTGCGGACTGGGACACTGCCTGCTGATAGCGAGGGTTGCTATTGAGGAAAGAGACGAAGTCGTCAAAGCTATCTTGATACGATGGGTAGGCACGGAAACTCGCGGTTTCTTGAACCGGTATGCCATCATAGACTTCTAAAGTCTGCGTCGCGACTTTATCGCCCTGCCAGCGCTTATCGGCCTTAATATTAAACAAGTTATGGCTGTTATCACGCGCGTTGGCGATCACTTTTTTACCCCATCCCGTTTCTAGCGCCGCTTGCGCAAGAATAATCGCCGGATCCGTACCTAGCGCCCGAGCGGCTCGGCGAGCGTGAGGGGTGAGGGTTTGCACAAACGACTCTGGCGAATCAAACGATTCTTTACGTATAGGACGCTCTGGAATACTTGGCGGCGCGATAGACTGTCTATCCAGTTCAGCCATTGCTTGTTCTGCCGCTTGCCGACTTTGAGCTTTATTCATGGGCAGCGCGTTTGCGGATGCGAAAGCGGCCTCTTTTAAGTTGGTTTGGGGCTCACCCGATTGCGCGCTGCCTAGCTGTTGTACAATCATATCTGCCAAGCCCAGAGATCCTTCACGGCTCAGTTCACTGGCAAGTTGTTCATCAGCCATTTGCTCGTAAAATTTCGATGTGCGGTTATCAATCAAATCTGATTCAAACGCTTCATTCGCTTCTCGCATCGATTTGAACAGCATTTGTGTAAACAACGACTCAAACTGTTCTGCCGCCGCCCGCAATGCCGCTTTTTCATCACCATCTTTACCACTTACGGCTTTTTGCCGTAGTGAATCGAGCTGGCTAATGTCATGCACAAACTGGCTATCAACCGGTGATTTCATTGTTCTGCCCTATATCACGATCAACTGGCCATCAATGGCACCTGCTTGTTTCAGCGCTTGCAGTATTGCCATCAGATCTGACGGTGCTGCCCCCACGCCATTAACGGCACGTACCAAGTCGTCCAAGGTCACGCCCGGCTTAAAGTGGAACATCCGCCCCTCTTCTTCTTGCACTTCAATATCGGTATCCGGCGTAACGATCGCTTCCCCGCCCCCGAGCGGATTAGGCTGACTCACATTGAAATCTTCATTAATGGATACTGTCATCCCACCATGAGTGATCGCCGCAGGTCGCAAACGAACATTTTGTCCCACCACGATCGTCCCCGTACGGGAGTTTACAATGATCTTGGCGGCGGCATCGCCTGGCTCAAATTCAATGTTTTCCACCGTCGATAAAAATGCGACGCGCTGGCTGACATCACGAGGCGCTCGAACACGTATAGACGTCGCATCCATCGCTGAGGCCATTGAAGGGCCTAAGAAGCGATTAATGGCATCCGCCATACGTTGGGCGGTGGTGAAATCTGCTTGGAATAAGTTGAAGGTCAAGAAATCGCCGCGACCAAAGGGATTGGGCACTTCGCGCTCAACAGACGCGCCATTAGTGATACGGCCAACCGTTGGTGTATTCCCCACTAATCGTGAGCCATCCGCCCCCGTGGCGCTAAAGCCACCCACAATCAAGTTGCCTTGTGCAATGGCATAGACGTTACCATCCAAACCTTTCAGGAAGGTTTGCAACAGCGTTCCCCCGCGCAGGCTTTCAGCCGAACCAATCGAGGAAACCGTCACGTCAAGTTTTTGACCCTGCTTCGCAAAGGCGGGTAAATCTGCCGTAACAGCCACCGCCGCAATATTGGCCGCCTGAGGGTTGATGTCGGGTGGCAGCTGGATGCCAAAGTTTTCCAGCATAGATTTAAAACTTTGATCGGTAAACGGCGTGCTCTCACCGGTGCCCGGCAAACCCACGACCAGACCATAGCCTGTCAGGGTGTTGCTGCGTACACCTGCCACTTCCGACACATCTTTTATGCGTGCCGCGAGGCTCGGAAACGCCACCACCAGCAATACAATCGATAACAACCACTTTTTCACGTCAACTCTCCGGCACGTTATTGCGCTATAAAGTGACATTAAAGAATCGTGCCAACCAGCCTTGCTCTTGCGTATCTTGGCGATCACCCGTTCCTGAATATTGAATACGCGCGTTAGAAATACGTGTCGATGCAATCGTGTTATCTGGGCTAATGTCGGCCGGACGAATGGTACCGCTGAGGCGTATGTATTCATCCCCTGAGTTTAATGTCAGCCACTTTTCACCTCGAACCATGAGGTTGCCGTTCGAGAGAACATCAATTACTTGGACTGAGATTGATCCCTGTAGGCTGTTGCTCTGATCGGCTGAGGAAGAGCCTGTGAAGGAGTTATCGTTACTCACTTCATAAGAGAGGGTCCGCTCGCCGATAGTGATCTCTTCCCCCCCCAACGAGAGCGGATCCATGCTGAGGTCATTGGATTTCGCCAAATCAGAGCTCGCACTTTTTTGTGCTTGCGTGTTCTCTTCGAGCATCACGGTGACGATATCCCCCAAACCGCGAGGTTTAGACCCGTCATAAAGGTCACGCTGGCGAGTACTATCAAACAAAGAGCCTGTCGCCGTCGCGTAATGCTCTGGGGGTTGCTGAGGACGAATGGGTGACCAAGCCGGATCACCAGCTTTAGGATCTTCGCGTTGGCGGAGTAAGCCAATCAGTCCCTCACTGTCTGGCGCTGTCTCGCCCTCGACCGCATCCGTGGTTGAGGTTGCTTGGTCAAGATCACTACCTGTGTCTTGCTGACCCGGCAAAGAGCAGCCGCTCAGACCGAACAAGGCCATAAGCAACAAGCTTGGCATTAAAACACGTTGGAAAGTCATCAGCGCCCCCTTGAAACCCTTAGCCTTGTTTATAACTGCTGATTCACATAGCTCAGCATTTGGTCAACAGACGAAATCACTTTTGAGTTCATCTCGTAGACACGCTGCGCTTCAATCATGTTGACCAGCTCTTCGGTGACATTCACGTTCGAGGTTTCTAGCATCGACTGCTTCACTTCACCGAAGCCATCCAGACCAGGCACCCCTTCTTGTGGATCGCCACTGGCCCCTGTCGGTAAGTAAATGTTTTGCCCAATCGGCTCCAACCCACCCGGGTTGATAAAATCGACCGTGGTGATCTGACCCAACACTTGGTTTTCTTGCTGCCCACGCAAACGGGCTGACACTTCACCGTCAGTACCCACCGTAATCTGCACCGCGTCTTGCGGTACGGTGATTTCAGGTTGCAGCACGTAGCCAGAACCCGATGTCACTATGGTGCCTTCATCGTTTAGGGTGAACTGACCATTACGTTGGTAACCGATATTGCCGTCCGGCAACAATACTTGGAAGAAACCATCGCCTTGGATCATCATATCAAGCGCGTTATTGGTGGTTTGCACATTACCATTAGTATGAACACGCTGCGTGGCAACCACTTTAGAACCCGCGCCTAGCATCAAGCCACTGGGCAACTCTGTGTTTTGCGAAGACTGACCACCCGGTTGGTTGATGTTTTGATAAAACAAATCTTCAAACACGGCACGCGACTTTTTAAAGCCAATGGTGGATGCGTTCGCTAAGTTGTTCGAGATGGTCGAGATGTTAGTCTGTTGCGCATCAAGTCCGGTTTTACTGACCCATAATGCTGGATGCATAGTGTGTTCCTCTTAAGATGACTTAGCCAAGCTGCAACAGTGATGCAGACGACTCGTCCATTTTTTCCGCGGTTTTCATCAGCTTAACTTGCATTTCAAAGTGACGCTGCAAGTCGATTAAGCCGGTCATTTCGCCCACAGCATTCACGTTGCTGCCTTCTAATGCACCGGTGAGTAGTGTCACGCCCGCATCAGCAGGAAAGATAGTGCCGGGCTGTTTGGCTTTGAAAACCCCGTCTTTGTCTTTGAATAAGTCTTGATTGTCGGGACGAACCAATTTAATTCTATCCACCACTTCCATTGCATCGGCAGGCGCTCCTTGCGGAAGCACTGACACCGAGCCATCCTTGCCCACTTCAATTTTTGCTGCGGGGAGTGGAATAAAAATCGGACCGCCGGTCTCGCCTAGGATTAGGTTGCCGTTACTGTTTTGCAGCAGACCTGTCTGGTCGACTTTCAAGTGGCCCGCGCGGGTATACCCCTCTTGCCCTTGGCTATCGAGTACCGCTAACCAACCCTGTCCCTGCACGGCAACATCGAGGTTACGGCCGGTAGTAATCGTTGAGCCTTGCTCAAAACGATAGCCAGGACGCTCTGTCATGTTGAACACACGGCTGGGAAGCCCTTCGCCATACGCTTGCATGGAGCGAGACTGCTCAAGATCGGCTCGAAAGCCTGTTGTGCTCACGTTTGCCAAGTTATTTGCGCGCAGCTGCATCGCTTGCATGTCCTGCTTCGCACCACTCATGGCAAGGTATAACGCGCGATCCATATTGGTTGCCTCCACAATCGTTCTAACTAGAACAAAGCAAAGAGCATGCCATTATTAAAACTTGATGCTTATCAGGTAATTATGAAGATTTAGCGCCAAGAAGACGCTAAAGAGAAGGAGAGAATGGAAAAGCCTTGCCGCCCAAGGGGTGGACGGCAAGGAAAGCACGGCTATCGAATTTGCAATATGTTTTGTTGCATCTGGTTGCTCACTTCCAAGGCTCGCGAGTTGGCTTGGAAGTTACGCTGTGCAGTGATCAAGTCCACCAGCTCTTGAGTCATATCGATATTCGATTGCTCGATCGTTCCGCTTTTCACTTGGCCAAACGCACCTTGCATCGCTTCACCAAAAATAGGATCGCCAGAGTCTTGTGTCACATCCCATTGGGTGTTGCCCACTTGCGCGAGGCCTTGTTGGTTGGCCACACGAACCATGGCGACACGCCCTAGTGCGATGTTTTCACCGTTACTATAGGTGGCCATGATGGTGCCTTTGGGATCAATATCGACCTTGGTCAAATAGCCGGTCGTCGCGCCATCGTCGCTAAACTTACGCATTTCAAACGGTGCGGCATATTGGGTTGGGTTGTCGAAGTTAATCGTCAACTGCTGATCACCATTTGCACCGTTCATCTCTAGCGCCGCCCCCGCAGGGCCGAGCGGATCGGTCACTATTGGGTTGCCACCGTTGATGCTGTTAACGGAGCCATCTGAGTTAAAATCGACCGTATGCCCCGTGTGTCCTGTGGCGTTGGTGACGTTACCACCTTGAATATTAACCGGTTTTTCCCCTTCGGGATCCGTCATGGTGTAGTACACCGACCAACTATTCGGGTTGGCGGGATCATTGCCTTTCACATAGTAGGTGGAAAGCTTATAAGGCTGACCCAATGAATCATACACAGTGGCAGAGGTTTGCTTGTTGTAGGTTTCTGGGTCTTCAAAATTAAACTGCGCCGGATCTTTATCTGCGCCACCAGCCGGTAAGTTCAAGCCAATATCAACATTCTGCGAGGCACGTGGCTGACCAAACTGGTCAGGCACATTCAGTGCTTGGGGCTCATATGAACCAACTTGCTGCGTGTCAGGGTCCACTTTATAACCCATTAGGTACTGGCCTTCCGAGTTGATAATGTCGTTGTTTTTATCAAGGTGGAAGGCGCCGTTACGCGTCAGGTGATAGTCGTTGGTTTGAAGCTTATCATTCGAGACGCCAAAGAACCCATTACCACTGATCCGTAAATCTAATGGGTTGTTGGTGTAGATACTCGAGCCCTCATGGAACTGCTGCGCAACAACTGAGGTTTGCACACCCGTACCATTGGTGGTTTTCGAGTTCGAAAAAATCGACGTTGAATACACATCCCCGAACTCAGCACGCGACTCTTTAAAGCCATAGGTATTGGCGTTCGCAATGTTGTTACTGGTGGTATTCATGTCTTTCTGGGCCGCACCAAGGCCACTTAACGCAATATTAAAACCCATTGCTTTCCACTCCTAATAAATCGGTTAGCCTTTCGTCACATTACCGACGTCGGCATTACCGACTTCTAGCACTTCAGCGAGCTTGAACGGTGAGGAGAAGCCGGCAAGATTTAACATCACGTTGCCGTCGCCATTCCCCAGCAAGACACTGTTCACATTGGCATAGGTTGATAAATCAAACTCTTGAGTTTTGCCATCAACCATGCCGCTGACTTTCAATCGATAGCGACCTTCCGGCATCGGATTGCCGTTGTCATCGTTGCCGTCCCACTCAACTCGGTGATCGCCGGGCGGCTTCGGTCCCATGCTGAAGGTTCGCAATAGCTGGCCTTGTTCGTTCTCCACCCGAACACTCACGTTATCGAGCGCGCGAGGCAGTTTTACCATGCCCGCGATTCCGCCCGCTTCAGGCTTGACGCCCATCGAGCCAGGAACCAGTACGTCTCGGCCAACCAAAGATGACGCTTGTAGTGCTTGGTTTGAAGTAATCGACTCATTGAACGCATCAAATTGATTGTTCATCTTGCCGATCCCTTCTACCGTCGCGAATGACGCCATCTGGGAGATCATTTTGTCATTGTCGACAGGCTTGAACGGATCCTGTTGTGACAGCTGCTTGGTGAGCAGTGAGAGAAAGTCTTCCTGCTTGAGCTCAGTCTGTCCGGTGACTTTCTCCTGGCTCTCTTGCAGTTTTTTCTCCTGCTGCGCCTTGAGCTGGTCAATGTAGGACAGTCCGCTAGTCGAACCTGTACCGTCGATTCCGGCCATTATCGCCTCCTACATTACTGACCCATCTGAAGCGTACGCATCAGCATTTGTTTACTCGCATCGGCAACCTGCACGTTAGTTTGATAGGCGCGCGACGCGGAGATCATATTCGCCATTTCTTCCATCACGTTGACGTTGGGTTTAAAAATATAACCCTCTTCATTCGCCATCGGGTGGTCAGGGTTATATTCGGCACGTAAAGGCTTTTGGCTCTCAACGATACCTTTAATATGCACCGGCACACTCTCACCGCTTTGCTGCTTGAAGCGATTAAGCTCTGCAGCAAAAATCGGATGCCGTGCACGGTAGGTTTCCTGCGCAGAACTGCTTACCGAATTGGCATTGGCTAGGTTGCTTGATGTGGTGTTCAACCGCACTGACTCTGCGCTCATCGCCGAACCAGATACGTTAAAGATATTAAACAAGCTCATCGGTTATTCCCCTTTCAATGCCTTTTTCATGTTCTTGAACTTTGAGCCAAGAAAATCCAGTGAGGCTTGGTATTCCAATGCATTCTGCATAAACAAATTCTTTTCGAGCTGAGCATCAACCGTGTTGCCATCCCCAGTATCAGGTTGCGTAGGCACGCGGTACTTCTTCTCGCCCGCCACGTGGGTGGTGGCAGCAATGTGCCGCTCATTAGTGCGGCTTAGGCCAATACTTGCCCCTGAGGTTGCCGCCTGCAAAGCACGTTTAAAGTCGATATCTTGTGCTTTGTAGCCTGGCGTGTTGGCATTAGCAATGTTGCTAGACAGCGTCTCTGCCCGTGTAGCGCGTACGCCGACAGTGTGCTGGTGTACGCCTAATGCATTGTCAAATGTAATCGCCATGGGCAACCTCCAAAACTCTTCTCATCACATCAAAGCAATCTTGATGCCAATTTTTTACTTCCAGTCTAAACGCTATATTTTCAATGAGGTAGAAACCAAGCCGCGGGATTATCTGGATGAGACGGCGGCAATACTCACTAAAGAAGAGGCAAACAGAAAAGAAAAAGCGGCAAGAAAGATGCCGCTTTTGAAAAGGATTACTTGAGTTTGTAAATAATACCGGGGTTACACCGGATCATCTCAAATTTATCAGTGAGCCCAGTCAGCGACTCAGACGCCCCAAGTATTAAGTGTCCGCCCGGGTTAAGCGCTCCCGCCATCTGATTTAAGACCTGAGCCTTCATGTCTGGCGAAAAGTAAATCAAGACGTTACGACAAAAAATAATGTCGAACTTACCCAATAAGCTATAGCTTTCCATCAGGTTCTGCGGGCGGAATGTCACCATGCGCTTAATATTCTCTTTCACCCGCATCTTGCCATCACCGACATCTTCAAAGAAGGTACGACGACGCTCGGGTGAGAGTCCGCGCCCTAGGGCCAGATTATCGTAAATTCCCTGACGGCAAGCTTCCAACATCGACGTTGATATATCGGTAGCAGTAATGCTCACACTGCCTAGCATGCCCGGCTTACGTTGCTGCGTTTCAGCCACTGTCATGGCAATAGAATACGGCTCTTGCCCAGATGAGCTCGCCGCCGACCAAATTTTGATCGGTTTGCGGGCTTTGCCTAATTCAGGAAGTAGACGATGGGCCAACACTTCAAACGGGTAGGTGTCACGAAACCACAGGGTTTCATTGGTGGTCATCGCATCGATTGCTGCCACTGCCAGCTCTCGATTTCGGCCCGTAATCACCGATTTCACCAATTCAGAGAGTGACGCCAAACCAAACTTATTGACCAATGGGCTAAGTCGGCTTCGTACTAGGTATTGTTTGCTATCCCCAAGCACGATGCCGCATTTCGATTCGAGATGCTTGCAGAAGTCTCGATATTCTTGGTCACTGATTGCTACATTTGTCATTAATCAACTCAATCGCTCTGTTTGGGTTACGACTTAACCGCTTCGATGACGGCAGAGCCCAATTCATCAGGGTCGAATTTCGCGATAAACGAGTTGGCGCCCACGCGCTGCACCATGGCCTCGTTAAATACCCCACTTAAAGATGAATGCAATACTACATGAAGATCTTTTAAGCTCGCATCTTTTCGGATTTCAGTGGTTAGGGTGTAACCGTCCATTTCCGGCATCTCAATATCTGAAATCACCAATGCCAGCTGGCTATATAAATTGCCTTCTGCTGCCATTTCTCTCAGTTTATCCAGTGCCTCTTTGCCATCTTGTACCAAGATAACATCATAACCGACACTTTCTACAGCGCGCTTCACTTGGCGGCGCGCCACGCTCGAATCATCCGCGACCAATACTTGGCTCGGTGCACTTTCCTCACGCTCTTCACGTTTAGAGAGCACCTCCTCACTGATATCCTCATTCACGGGTGCAATTTCATTCAGGATTTTTTCAACATCCAACACCTCCACCAGCTCATTGTCAATTTCAGTCACGGCGGTCAAGTAGTGAGAACGGCCTGTGCCTTGAGGCGGAGGGAGGATTTTTTCCCAATTCATGTTCACGATACGCTCGACCGACCCAACTAAAAAGCCCTGCATCGAACGATTAAACTCAGAAATGATCACGAAACGATTTTCGGGATCCGGAATAGCAGGCCCGCCAGTTGCTAGGCTCATATCAATGACTGAGACTGTTTGACCACGAATGTGCGCGACCCCTTTCACTAAGGGATGCAAATTTGCCATCGCGGTTAACTTAGGGCACTGAAGAACTTCCTTTACTTTAAAGACGTTAATGCCAAAGCGTTGGTTTCTCATCAGGCGGAAAGTCAACAGCTCTAACCGGTTTTGTCCTACCAGCTGCGTGCGCTGGTTGACCGAATCAAGAACACCACCTGTCATAAGATAAACTCCATGTTGCCCCGTTTTTTATGTAGAGTAGCATGATAATAGTAGTGGGTTATTGCACTACTCTCGAGAAAGAAGGGAAAATTTCTTCTTTAGTCGTCATCAATGGTTTGGATCTATGTATCAGTTATTACGTTTATTTATCGTCAGCTTATTAGCAAGCTTTAGCGTAAGTATAGCCGCTGCGACGGTAAGTCAAATGGATGTGGTCAGAGAAGCGGCAGAACGACATGTCGAGTCTATCATTTCGGTGCCCAAAAACGGTGAGCTCGACATCACAGCCGGCAACCTTGACTCGAGATTACGCCTGACCGATTGCCCGCTGCCATTAGATACCGAAGTGCCAGGGCGACAACGTATGAATACCTCGGTAACGGTCATGGTCTCGTGTCCTCAAGATGACTGGCAGGTGTATATCCCAGTCCAAATTCGCTTAATGATCCCACTGGTCGTTGCCAAGCGCCCGTTAGATCGTGGCATGCCTCTTGCAGCGAGTGATATGACCATTCAAATGGTTGACAGTCGGTTTCAACGTGGCCAAACCTACACTAGTCCAGCGCGCCTAATAGGCTCGAAAGTAAAGAGAACGGTCGGGATTGGTCAGCCCATCAGCAGTAACGATGTGTGTGCCGTGTGTCGAAATGATGACGTTGTTATCACTGCACGTGGAAACGGACTCAATATTGTTGCAAAAGGTACGGCATTAAGTGACGGTGCTCTAGGAGAGCAAATAAAAGTCAAGAACGATAAATCCAATCGGATTGTCGATGCTACAATCTCGGCGGTGGGCGAAGTGACGGTAAATTTCTAATTTTTTACGCCCGAATGCTAAAGTTAGCAAAAGGAATGCCGATACGCTGAGCAACGGACTCAAAAGCGACTGACAGTAAGGCGACGTTTATGGCGAGTATTGATCAACTACGTGGTAACCAGCAACCGCTGACCACAACCCGCAATAGCGGGAACCAGAATAAGACACAAGAGGCGCAAGGGAGCGCCGTGCGTGAACAGCAACGCACGACCAGTCAAGATGATGCAGTGTCGCTGAGCCATCAAAGCCGAGAGATCGGAAAAATGAATCAGCAAATGGCCTCTGAGCCGTATTTTGACAGTGCGAAAGTCGCTGAAATTAAACAAGCCATTGCCAATGGTTCGTATAAAGTCGATGCTGACAAACTCGCTGCCAATATGATGCGCTTTGAGAACGATTTGAACGACAGTTAATCTGGCGGGATAGTTTATGAGTCAAAATGCGCCCCTGTCCGTCCTTCTCGAGCAGCAGCTAGAGCGAGTTCAGTCGCTAAAAACGCTGCTGGAGCAAGAAGCCAAAACCATTGCCAGCCGAGTGTCGGAAGACATCGAAGCCACCGCCAAACAAAAGCAAATCTTGGTGAATGAAATACAGCGTGCTGATAGCCAACTCGCACAGCACCCTGAGCGAGAAAAGCTTCAAGGCGACCCGCAATGCGTTGAATACGTCAACACCATCCAACAGCACATTCAAGCCTGTAAGCAACAAAACGAGACCAATGGGATGGCGCTACAACGTGCAAGTTTAAGCATCCATCGGTTACGTAATTTGTTCCAAGAAAGCGGCGGCAAGTCAGAGCTGACTTATGACCATGACGGCAATGCGTCAGGCCGGAAAACCCTTGGCACAAATGTAAAAGCGTAGCTCGCGCTTTAGTATACGCCGAGCCACCTGACACTGCGCACTGACGTCTCCTTACTTAACCGCTTGAAATTGGTCGTAGCACGTATGCCCACTGCGCGTGCCCCCTCCCAATGATACAACTCGATCTGTAAAACAACGCGGCTTAGCTGACCAATAACAGTTAATAAAAAAGCGAGCCGTCTGGCTCGCTGATTGCGCGGAGAAAAGGTGGATTAAAAGATAATGTTTTCGTTACGGGGGATGTTTTGTGACTCGCCATAACGCTTCATTTTTTGCATCAAGTCTAAATCAAGCTCCAATTCGGTCACGTAGCTGTCACCGACTTTATAGCTTGCCACCACTTCGGCACCGCGGATAATCCCGTCAACAGCGCCTTGTGTGCTATCACGACCAAGACTTTGATCCTCCACACGCGTACGACCACTGACTCGAAGCCCATACACCTGCTCACTGAGCTCTTTATATGCCTCGACTTTTGACGCTCGCATTGCACGTGTTTCACGCTCTTCTTGCGTGGCCCCTTGTTGAGCACTGATTGAAGCCATACCAACCGCAGAAATAACATTCTCCTCTTTCATCTTGGTCAGAGGCTGACACGCGGTTAAAGCCATCAGGGCTAAAAGGCAAAGTCCATGTTTTATGCTCATGAATCATCCTGTCTTGGTTAAGGCTTAAGAACGACTGTTTCACGCTTGATGCGGTTTTGATCATCACGAATAATGACGCCATCACGCATGCGCACTTTATAAAGCGTGTCAATATCTCGACCAATACGGTCTGCGGGTAAAAAACCTTGCGCAGAAGCGACCACAACACGCGACTCCATACCAATAATACGCGCATTGACCAGTACACCTCCACCTTGTCGTAGCATGGTGCCTGTCAAGATATAATCAATTTGCTGCTCGGGGTTTAACTCTTTCCAATCACGGCTGATGGCAAAGTCCCCTTCTTCAGTGACACGAATAGCGCCGGTCGATTTGAAGTCTATGACGGTAAAGCCACGGCTTTGCATCTGATAGATCAGCCCTTCGGTCACTGTATTGCCTAACCAGTTCGTTTCAGACATGTCTTGCAAGTCTACAAACGACGTGACCGCCAACGGGGTACGTGCGGTTAAGTAAGCGTTTGTCGCCAGCAATTCGTCGGCCATGCTATTTAAAAAATAGTCCAGCGTGTGGCGAGGACGCTGCTTGAGGAAGAACTCACTCCCCGAGTAGGGCTCTTTCCCGTTGTAAATAGGCGTATATGCACAGCCTGCTGTCAACAGCGCTAATACCGCCACTATCCACTTTTTCATCGTATCATGCTCCGCGATCAGTCATCGATGTGAGACAAGTGTCTTCTTAGAGTATCGGACAAGGACCACAAACCTTTACCTTGAATTGTCACCCTTGTGTTCCGGAACACAACTTGCATCAATCTCTCATGCGTCATGCTCTTGTTAGGGTTGCCACCCTACCTGTTATGTTAACGAAGCAATTTCCATACCTACTAAGTGAGAACTTGACTATGAAAACCCGTTTGGCGCGATTCGGCCTGCTTTTTTCTCTATTTATCACGCCGCTCACACAGGCAGCTTGGTATGAAGTGTCTGCCAGCTCGCCCATCCTTGACAGCGAGCAAGCGGCACGCGTCCGCGCGTTAGAAGCCGCCACGTTCGATGCTATGCAGTTCTCCGGCGCCGATGTAGGCAGTTTGCAGCAAATCAAACGATTTCTTACCTCCGTTAAGCCCGGTTACCAGTTCAATGGTAGTGAAGTCCGCGAGATCTTAATTCTGGAAGAAGGCACTCAAGGTGGCAATTATGTGGTCAATGTGCGGGTGGATATCTATCCATCGGCAAATGCTTGCCACAAGACACAGTATAAGAAAGGAATGGTGATGACACGCTTTCCGATTGTGTCGCCTCAGCAAGCGGCCTTAGGAGGAATTTACCAATTTGGTGATGATTTTTCTGTGCTGCTTAGTCGAGAAGTCACTCAACACGGACAAAGCTTTGTTGGCCGTGGTATTGCGAATGTCGATGTTTCGCCAAACGCCCCGCAAGCTGTCGCGATGCTGGCGGAAGATAAAGATGCACAATTTGTCGTGACTGGAGCCATTACCGATCTCTCGGCGACCACAGACAGTGGCAGCTTCGGCCGTTCGCAAGACAATAGGCAATTGGCGGTCAATGTACAAGCGATGGACGCTGAAAGCGGTGAAGTCATTTTCCAGCGCCGCTATCGTGATGTTGCCAAATGGCCTTTTGAGCGCCATAGCCAAGTGGATACCCAAACAGCGCGTTTTTGGCAATCGCCTTACGGGCAAATGGCACGACGCATGAGTCGTAACATCTTGCTCGATTTAGAGTCGGCCCTATCCTGCCGCGCCAGCAAACCCAAAATTGTGGCGCTAAAAGACAATATCGCACAAATCAACGTTGGACGAATCAATGGGGTGAAACAGGGTGATCAGTTACAACTGTGGCATCTCGCTTCTTTCACTGATGATTTAGGGATTGTGCGCACGCAGCGCCGTAAAAGCGGAATGACATTAACCGTTGCGCGTGTTTATGAAAGTAGTGCCGAAGCGGTTATCCAACCCGACAGCTTGATAGGCAGCATTCAGATCGGTGATATTGTCACCAAAGGAGTAAACTAAATTGAAACAGGCGCTTAAATCGCGCCTGTTTTTACGTATAATGGCTGCCCGCGCTCCCATAGCTCAACAGGATAGAGCAGTCGCCTCCTAAGCGACCGATCGGGGTTCGAGTCCCTGTGGGAGCGCCAGTGAATTACTCGGCAACCATTGCTTTGTCAGTCTCTTGGTGCGTTAAGCGACTAAACTCAGCGTGCGCTTGCTCAGCCTGCTCAGATAGCCGCACCTTGCGCGCAATGGCGTCTTGCAGACGCTTCTCTGCCTTAGCTATTGCGGTCGATTGCGATGCTGTCAGCGCGTTTTCAGGCTCATGTAAGCGGTCTCCCACAAAAAAATTGAGATGCTCTCTCTTTAAAGCCATTAACTCTTCTGATGCGACCTTCACAGCATCAGCTGCTTGTCTTGCCTCTTCACAAAGCGTCTCAAATGCACCCAATGCATTACCTTCACGGGACCAAGGATCGACATGGGGAAACGTCTCGATATGAATCGTCGGATCGTCATAATGTGCTTGCTCACGAATATCTAGTGTCGCGGCACGAACAAATGAGACCATCAGCATCACGGAAATCACCAATAAAGGCAAGCCGCCCACAATAGCCGCCGTTTGCAAGGTTGATAGGCCTCCCATAAACATCAACACAGCCGGTAAGAACGACAGCGCAAATGCCCACAACAATCGGTTCCAACGCATAGGCTCTTCTTCAACATTATTCTGCACCACTGATGCCAGAATGTACGAGATCGAGTCAAACGATGTTGCCGTAAAAATAATACACAAGAGTGTAAACACAGCGATAACCACCGACGAAAACGGCAGTTGATCTAAGGTCGCAAAAATAGCTGCTGGCGCGCCATCGCTATTCAGGATCGCGATAACGTCAAGCTCGCCACTTAATTGAAGTGAGAGACCATAATTTCCCAACACAATAAAGAACAGCGCGCATCCCAGTGAGCCAAAGAAGATCGCTCCAGCGACCATTTCTTTTACCGTGCGGCCGCGGGAAATCCGTGCAACAAACAATCCCATACACGGTGCGAATACCAACCACCAAGCCCAGTAGAAGATGGTCCAGTTTTGTGGAAACTTGGTATTAGCAAAATCCCCATATCCGCCAAATGGCTCGGCCCATGATGCCATAGCAAAGAAGTTTGACAGCATGCGGCCAATTGCATCGAGACCCGTCTCAAGCATAAATACACTCGGACCGGCAACAAACACAAACGCCAATAGACCCATTGCTCCCCAAAAATTAATATTGCTGAGCAATTTGATACCACGCTCCATACCCACGTATGAAGAATACCCAAACAGTGCCGTACAAATGGCCAGCACACCGATTTGAGTGACGATATTATTCGGTAAGCCCGTCAAATGCGTCAGGCCGCCATTAATCAAAGGCGCTGCCAAACCGAGTGTTGTGGCCGCACCACCTAGCATACCGAAAATGAACATCACATCGAGTAACTTGCCCAAAGGCCCTTTCGCATGAGTTTCTCCGATAACGGGCATCAGCGCACTGGAGATTTTTAATGCTGGACGCTTACGTACGTAGAAAAAATACGCAATCGGCAATGCAGGGATCAGATAAATCGACCACGCAATTGGTCCCCAATGGAAAATCCCGTAAGTTGCCGCCCATTGGATGGCACTTTCACTACCGGGAGCCTGCTGGAAGGGGGGGGACTGATAGTAATAGGCCCACTCGATGCATCCCCAGTACAGAATACTGGCGCCGATCCCGCCACAAAACAACATCGCCGCCCAAGAGGCAGTGCCGTATTCCGGCTGCTCATCTTTTTCGCCCAGTTTAATCTGCCCCAAATCACTGAAGATGACAAACACCATAAAAAGAAATGCAGCCAGCCCTAACGATAAGTATGCAACACCGAGTTTGTCGGTCATAAAGTGCTTCGCCGTCGAAATCCACTCTGCACCTTTTACCGGATAGAGCGCCAACAATGAAACGACCAGTACCAAAGTCCCCATTGAGCCAATAAAAGTCGGTTTATCAATTAGCTTGCTATTCACAGCGTTTCTCCTCCAAAAATTGGCTGAAGAATACGCACAGTTTTAAAATGTGTATAACGAAAAAAATTTGTCGTGTTAATACAGTTTTTTATTCAAACAGGCAAAGTTATTTCATCTGCATGCCCTACTCGGAGGAAAGAGTACAAGCAAACGGCTGATAATTTATCTACATCATTCAAAATATCCGAACATATCCATCAATCTCCGCTACTTATTATTTCGATACCTCACCTTTATCATTGCTCTCAATCCGGCGAGTAACGTCAATATCTATCAAATTTTTCGAAGAGGTGCTCTATGCGTCAACGTTTACACACTCTGCTTTCCACTCAATCAAGCTTTGCCCCCTTAGCTTTGCGCCTTCCTGTCGGAGTGATTTTGATCGCTCATGGCGCGCAAAAACTGTTTGGTTGGTTTGGCGGCTATGGCCTTGAAGGAACGGGCCAATGGATGGCATCGATTGGTCTTGAGCCTGGTGTACTAATGGCGTTGATGGCAGGTAGTGCGGAGTTTTTTGGCGGTGTGCTGCTGTTGATTGGTCTATTGACGCGCCCTGCTGCGGCTGTCACTTCAATCACCATGCTGGTCGCGATTGTTACCGTGCACTGGGATAACGGCCTATTTCTAAGCAACAACGGGTATGAGTTTGGATTGGCATTACTGGCTGCCGCCGTCTCATTGCTGTTCAGTGGGGCTGGCAATCTCTCTGTCGATAAAAAGCTCAGCCAGACAATGCGCTAACCGCTGCGACTGACCCAAGATACAAAAATGCCGCGTGTTCAACGCGGCATTTTTCGTTGCCAAAGGTTGGTTAATTAAACGTAAGTCACCCACGCCCAAAGGCTCAACATGGCCATCACGCCGGCAAGGATATCATCGAGCATGATCCCCAGCCCACCATGAACATGCTTGTCCAACCAACTGATAGGCCACGGCTTAATCATATCGAAGAGTCGAAACATCACGAAGCCCGCCAAGATAATCTGCCAGTCGGTGCTTGGCACCAATGCCATGGTGATCCAAAAGCCAACAAATTCATCCCACACAATCGCGCCGTGATCATGCACTTTCATATCCGCAGAGGTACGACCGCAAATCACAATCCCTGCAAGGCTACCGACAAGAATAGCTATCCATAAACCGACTGGCGCTGTGTAGGTAGCAAGTAGCCAATAAAAAGGCACCGCAAACAAGGTACCAACCGTCCCCGGCACCACCGGAGAGAGCCCACTCCCCAGCCCAACGGCCAGCAAATGCAACGGATTTTTAAGCGATAAACGCTGCTTAGGATCTGTCACTGTCCAACTCCTTAAAGTGATCCCATCCTGATAGCGTCCAGTCTAAGGGATTACCATCGGCCATCAATTGTAAAGACTGACTGCCATTAATTTGACCAATACAAGAGGCGGTGACCCCAGTGTGTTTCAGTGTTGTCTCTAACGTCCCGCGATACATTTCCGGTACGGTAAAGCACAATTCATATTCTTCGCCACTGGTTAAGGCAAGCTTTTGCGCGGTTTCACGGCTGTCCACATCCGCCAGTAACGCCTCCGACAGCGGCAGTTGGGTCACATCAATGGATGCCCCCACACCACTGGCTTTGAGAATATGCTGAATATCAGCCACCAGGCCATCGGAAATATCAATCGCCGCCGAAGCGATACCGCGTAAAGCTTGGCCTGCTGCTACGCGAGGCTGCGCGCGATAATGCCGATTAATCAATGTGGCCGCCCGTGCCTCATCAGTCACCGGCTTACCAAGGACATAGTTCAGTCCTGCTTGACTGTCCCCCAACGTACCGGTGACATATAACCAATCCCCAGGCTTCGCACCATCGCGCGTTAATGCCTGTCCATGAGGGACATGGCCATGCAAAGTCATGGTAATACTTTTGGGTCCACGCGTGGTATCACCGCCAATCAGCTGAACTTGAAAATATTCAGCAAGCGCAGAGAAACCTTGGCAAAATCCCGCCACCCACGCTTCGTCTGGTTCAGGTAACGTTAGCGCCAACGAGCACCAAGCAGGCATCGCTCCCATGGCTGCTAAATCGCTTAAATTCGATGCCAACGCTTTATGCGCGATATCGGAAGCACTGGCTGTAGCAAGAAAGTGGGTACCTTCTACCATGGTATCTGTGGTGATGGCGAGCTGACAGCCCTCGGGGACTTGGGTAATGGCACAGTCGTCACCAATGCCTAGCGCCACATCGCGGCGGCTCACTGGCTGACGAGCGAAATAATCGCGAATCAGATCAAATTCGTTGCGCGTCATAATGGCTTTCGTGGTATTGCATCTAAAAATAAAAAGGCCAGCGGGGCTGGCCTTGAAAGGGAGGTAATTAACGAAGTCGTGGGGCCGCTTTATCAAGCACACCATTCACAAACTTGTGGCTGTCTTCGGCGCCAAAACGCTTCGCCAGTTCCACCGCTTCATTAATCACGACTTTATACGGCACATCTTCACGTTTCACCAATTCGTACATCGCCAAACGCAGCAGTGCGTGCTCCATATCGTCCAAGTCTTGCAATGGACGAGACAAGTAAGGACGCATTTTGCTGTCTAGCTCTTGATGACTCAGTACCACGCCGCTAAACAGATTGCGGAAATATTCCACATCGGTTTCAGGCTCGCGCAGAAGTGGCTCCGCGTCTTTGTGGTCGTCTTCTTCGTACTTTTCGGCTGCAAGGAATTGTGCCTCAATATCTGCGATATTGCCTTGCGCCAGTTGCCATGAATAGATGGCTTGCAATGCAAATTGGCGTGCATTACGTCGTGCGGCTGGTTTCACTCTAACCCCCGTTTAGGATTCAATCTGGGACAGGACATTGACCATTTCAAGCGCGCTCAGTGCAGCCTCTGCCCCTTTATTACCAGCCTTGGTACCTGCGCGTTCGATGGCTTGCTCAATGGTGTCAACAGTCAGCACGCCAAAGGCGACTGGGGTTTCAAACTCCAATGCAACCTGTGCTAACCCTTTATTACATTCTCCGGCCACATAGTCAAAGTGGGGCGTGCCACCGCGGATCACGGAACCTAGCGCCACAATCGCATCGTAGCGACCGCTTTTGGCTAGTTTCTGGGTCACCAAAGGCAACTCGTAGGCACCGGGACAGCGGACCACGGTAATATTATCTTCGCTGACTTGGCCTTGGCGCTTCAGTGCGTCGATCGCACCTGATAGTAAACTCTCGTTGATAAAGCTATTAAAGCGAGAGATAACAATAGCAACCTGCGCGTTGGGCGCGGCAAATGCACCTTCGATTACGTTCATGAGCCTTCCTGTGACTTGCTTTCCGGAATGAGAAACCGCGCGATTCTACCACATTTTTAGCGAATGGCACCATGTTCCGTGCCCGCCAACCCTGTCGCACATCGCGCAGCCTTGCTTGTTAGGTTATTCGGTGACGTATTCCACCACGTTCAAACCAAAGCCTGATAGTGCGTGATAGCGTTTCGTTGATGACGAAAGCAAACGCATTTGCTTAACGCCAAGGTCTGCCAAGATTTGCGAGCCAATGCCAACACGGCGTGACGTGCCTTGCCATTTGGCGCTAGCTGGCTGCTCGCCTTTATCTTGCGCTTCAAATGCTTTCACCTTATTGATAATGGCATCGCTGGTTTCTTCTTTCCCCAAAATCACCAACACACCACCGTCATGACTGATCCGTTGCATCGCACGGGTTAGGCTCCAGCTGCGTTCAGCCGTTCGGTCAGATTGAAGCACATCGGTAAAGGTATCTTGCAAGTGCACGCGAACCAAGGTCGGGTCAGCGGTCACTTCGCCTTTACACATCGCATAGTGGATTTGGTTATCAATGGTGTCACGGTAAGTGACCAAATCAAACTCACCAAATTCGGTGGGCAATTTACAAGACGCAACACGCTCAATGGTGGTTTCGTTAAGGTTTCGGTATTCAATCAAATCTGCAATGGTGCCCAGCTTGATACCGTGCTTTTCACAAAACACTTCCAAATCAGGGCGGCGCGCCATGGTRCCATCTTCGTTGAGGATTTCCACAATCACGGACGCAGGACTAAAGCCTCCTAAGCGGGCCAGATCACAGCCTGCCTCAGTGTGGCCGGCACGCGTCAGAACACCACCCTCTTGTGCCATTAAGGGGAACACATGCCCCGGTTGAACTAAATCGGCAGCTTTCGCATTAGGCGCGACCGCAGCTTGTACGGTACGTGCACGATCGGCCGCAGAAATGCCGGTGGTCACCCCTTCCGCCGCTTCAATTGACACCGTGAAAGCAGTGGAAAATTGCGCGTTATTGTCAGACACCATCAAAGGTAATCCAAGCTGCTGACAGCGCTGTTGGGTCAGCGTTAAGCAAATCAAGCCCCGACCATGGGTGGCCATGAAATTGATAGCTTCTGGCGTGATCGCTTCGGCCGCAATGATCAAATCGCCTTCATTTTCGCGATCTTCGTCATCCATCAATACCACCATTTTACCTTGGCGGATATCGTCAATGATTTCTTGGGCACTACTTATTGCCATCTTGGATTCCTTATTTCAAAAAGCCGGAACGGGCCAGCGTATCAAGGCTGACTCCCGTTGATTGTGTGGGTTCAGCCGCCTTGTCACCGAGCATTAATCGCTCAAGATAACGGGCGATCACATCAACTTCGATGTTCACTTTACGCCCAGGGGCAAACGTTTGAATCGTGGTTTGTTCAGCAGTATGCGGCACGATGGTGAGCTTAAATGCACTGCCATTGACATCGTTCACCGTCAGGCTAATCCCATCTACCGTGATCGAGCCTTTTAACGCCACATATTTGGCGAGCTCAGACGGTAATCTAATCCAGTATTCCCACGCGCGGCCGGTTTGGTTCACCGATATCACTTCACCGAGGCCATCAACATGGCCTGCCACCATGTGGCCGCCAAATCGCGTGGTGGGTAGCATCGCCTTTTCAAGATTGACCTTGTCTCCGACCGACAAGTGCCCCAGTGATGAACGTGCAAGGGTTTCAGATGACACATCTGCGCTATAGCCCGTTGCGCTCAATGCTACCACGGTCAAGCACACCCCATTGGTGGCGATACTGTCACCCAGTTTGACATCACAGAGATCAAGCTCACCACTGTCGATAGTCAAAGTCATGTCTTGCCCGCGGCGAGTCAAGCGTTCTACTCGGCCTACCGCTTCGATAATTCCAGTAAACATCGTTATTCGTACTCTTGCGTGATCACGGCATGCTCAGAGAGCATGGCGGTTAAGCGAACATCGTCACCGATCCTCGTCACGTGATTAAAGTGAAAGCGCGGTGCATCGTCCATCCGTTGCATCCCATCTAAAGCAACCAAGGGGCGACTATCGCCTCCTAACAAGACGGGGGCTTGGTAAACAATCAGTTCATCGACTAACGATTCAGTGAGAAGCTGACCCGCTAGCCTTGCGCCCGCTTCGACCCACACTTTGTCAATGTCATGTTCCGCCAATGCGCGAAGGATAGCGGTGAGTGACGCATCGGGCATTACCCATTCTTGCACGTTATCCGGCCACGCATGATTACTCGGTGAATCAACAATACGGATCACATCGCCCTCAAGCTGATAGACGGTTGCATCCGGTGAAGTTTTATTGTCTCTATCTAGCACAACACGTGTCGGTTGGCGCACAGTCGATTGCGGATAAGCATCAAGTGTGGCTCGAGGAAGTTGGCTTTGGCGTACATTGAGGCTGGGGTTATCGGCCAATACCGTGGCGCTGGTCGATAAAATGGCACTGGCTTGAGCACGAAACGCTTGCACATCGGCACGTGCGGGCTCACCGGTGATCCATTTACTTTGGCCATTGGCTAAGGCGGTCCGGCCATCGAAGCTCCCTGCCAGCTTAAGCTGTACATACGGCATTTGGGTGAGCATTCGCTTAATGAAGCCGGGGTTTAGCGCCTTGGCCTGCTCCGCCATCACACCGACGACCACCTCAATACCTGCTTCTTGTAAGCGCGCGATGCCTCTCCCTGCCACTTGAGGATTGGGATCTTGCATGGCACACACTACGCGACTGACGTTAGCGGCAATTAAGGCATCGCAACACGGTGGCGTGCGACCATAGTGAGAGCAAGGCTCTAAGGTGACATAAGCTGTCGCCCCTTGTGCACATTCCCCCGCCGCCTTTAAAGCGTGTACCTCGGCATGTGGCCCACCGGGAGCAAGATGAAACCCTTCACCAACAATGTCGTCACCATGCGCAATCACACAGCCCACATTGGGATTCGGGGTCGTGGTAAAGCGCCCTTGAGCGGCAAGCGCGAGTGCGCGCGCCATCATGGTGTTATCGCGTTGGTTGTTACTCATTTTTGCAGCCGTGCAATTTCTTCACCGAACTCACGAATATCTTCAAAGCTATGATAGACAGAGGCAAAACGGATATACGCCACTTTATCGAGCTCTTTGAGTGCTTCCATCACTAAGTTACCAACCGAGGCGGAGCTAATCTCTCGCTCACCGGTAGCGCGAAGGCGTGATTTAATGCTGTTGATCGCTTTTTCAATATCGTCCGCACTGACAGGCCGTTTTTCCAGTGCGCGCTGAATGCCACCGCGCAGCTTTTCTTCGTCAAAAGGCTCACGATTACCATTGGTTTTGATGATGCGTGGCATCACCAGCTCTGCCGTTTCGAACGTGGTATAGCGTTCTGCGCACGCCAAACACTGGCGACGACGACGAACTTGATGGCCATCGGCGACGAGTCGAGAATCGATCACTTTGGTGTCGGTTGCACCACAGAATGGACAGTGCATGGGGCTAGCCTCCTCAATATCATCCCGTTAGTGTAACCGATTTGCGATTATGAAAAAGCCTGCAAACGGCGAGTTTGTAACGATTCTGTGCGCAAAGCTGATTTCGCTAAGAATCGGTGGCTAACCACGCATAAAAAAGGCGCCTGAAGGCGCCTCTGCTTTTTCACTTACAACGCTTACGGTTACGCATAAACCGGTAAGCGGCGGCAAATGGCTTGAACTTTCTCTTTAGTTTCAGCAATCACTTGCTCATTATTGATGTTATCTAACACATCACACATCCAATGCGCGAGCTGTTCAGCGTCTTGCTCGCTAAAGCCACGGCGTGTAATCGCTGGCGTCCCCACACGAATGCCTGAGGTGACAAACGGGCTACGTGGATCGTTCGGCACACTGTTTTTGTTCACAGTGATGTTCGCGGCACCAAGCGCAGCATCCGCTTCTTTACCGGTGATGTCTTTGTCAATCAAATCAACCAAGAACAAGTGGTTGTCGGTTGACCCTGAAACGATGTTATAACCGCGTGCTTGGAACCCTTTAACCATCGCACGAGCGTTATCAATCACGCGCGCTTGATAAGCTTTAAACTCAGGCTCCATCGCCTCTTTAAACGCGACAGCTTTACCCGCAATTACGTGCATCAGTGGGCCACCTTGACCACCTGGGAACACCGCAGAGTTGAGCTTTTTGTAGAGGTCTTCACCCGCATTGGACAGGATCAAACCGCCGCGCGGCCCTGCGAGGGTTTTGTGGGTGGTGGTGGTGACCACGTGTGCATGTGGCAATGGATCTGGATACACGCCTGCTGCAATCAAACCAGCAACGTGTGCCATATCCACCATGAACCAAGCGCCCACTTTGTCGGCGATTTCACGCATACGCTTCCAATCCACCACTTGCGAATAGGCAGAGAAACCACCAATGATCATTTTCGGCTTATGTTCCAGCGCGAGCTGTTCCATTTGCTCGTAATCAATCTTACCCGCTTCATCAATGCCGTACGCAACCACTTCATAGTGTTTGCCTGAAAAGTTGACCGGAGAGCCGTGCGTTAAGTGGCCACCATGCGCCAAGCTCATGCCCAAAACCTTGTCGCCTGGGTTTAGCAGCGCCATATAGACCGCGCTGTTGGCTTGTGAGCCTGAGTGAGGTTGCACGTTGGCATATTCACAACCAAACAATTCACACGCACGCTCAATCGCAAGAGCTTCCACTTTATCGACATGCTCACAGCCGCCGTAATAACGCTTGCCGGGGTAGCCTTCGGCATATTTGTTGGTCAGTTGAGAGCCTTGCGCTTCCATGACGCGTGGGCTGGTATAGTTTTCTGACGCAATCAGCTCAATGTGTTCTTCCTGACGAGCCGTTTCTTCTTCAATGGCTGCGAACAGTGCCGGATCGTAATCCGCAATTTTCATGTCACGCTTTAGCATTTGTCTCTCCTGACTCAATGGTGGCGGGCTATTACCCTTAAAGCGAATGCTACCCGTACCCAAGTTGGCCCGATAGCTCGAATGGTTTTGATATGGCATAGTGCACCACACCTTGGGTTAGTCGCCTTACACATTTAAAGTGACTAAACCAAGGCAAACAGGCGGAAAAGTCGGCGTTTTAAAAGCCTGACGCAAACGTTTACGCTACCGCCATTACTGCGTTCGTCATTCTACAAAAAAACCACTGCAACAGGTAGTGTCAATCGGCCGTTTTTTTTATACGTCGGTTGTGCCAGATTAGTCCGCCATACAGAAACGCAGATTGTGCGCTGTAAACAATTTACACGCGAGTATCAAATTGCTGACATCCTATCAGCCAGTGATTTACTTGGCTGACTTTTTATTACTCTCATTTGGCGATAAAATCCGCGCCCGCAATTCCCATTAACCTTATTTAACCGCCGCCCCAGTTGGGTTTTGGCGGACTTTTTGTTGCTGTTTATGTAGGGAGAAGCCGTGTGAGCCGATATCAACACAGCTTAAAAGAAGATGTGATCGCCATTGCCTCTGGGGCGTTTCTCGTCGCACAAGGGGTGTTTTTCTTGCAACAGGCCGGACTGTTAACCGGCGGGACGACTGGCCTTGCTTTGTTAGTCAGCCAATTTACTGACCTGTCCTTCGGCACCCTGTACTTTCTGTGTAACTGTCCGTTTTATTTGATGGCTTGGTTTCGCATGAGCCCGCGCTTTGCTGTGCGCAGCTTACTCGCCGGTGGCGCGGTGTCCGTGATGGCCGACCATATCGCCTACTTTTTTCAAATCACTTGGTTGGCCCCCGCCTATTGTGCGGTCATTGGTGGCTTGCTGATGGGCGTCGGCATGTTGATGATTTTCCGCCACAATGCCAGCTTAGGCGGTTTTAACGTACTAGTGCTTTATTGTCAGGACAAGTTTGGGATCTCGGCAGGAAAACTGCAAATGGGTATCGACTGTACCATCCTGGCGCTATCTTTCTTCCTCATCGACCTCAATCTCTTGATGTGGTCGGTGGTTGGCGCGATTGTGCTCAACTTAGTCTTGGCGATGAATCATAAGCCGGGTCGTTATCAAGCGCATCCGGCCAACCCTAGCGCGTAGTCAATCACCACGCCACACAAACAAAAAGCCAAGCATCACGCTTGGCTTTTTGTTGCTTACCGTATTAGTCCAACTCGCGATATTAAATCGCTTCTTCGTCTTCCTCACCGGTACGGATACGCACCACGCGTTCAACATCGAAGACAAAGATTTTACCATCACCAATTTTACCGGTTTGTGCGGTATCAATGATGGTTTCAACACACTGTTCTGCGACATCATTCGCGACCACGACTTCCAGCTTGACCTTAGGCAGAAAGTCCACCATGTATTCAGCGCCTCGGTAAAGCTCAGTATGACCTTTCTGACGACCAAAACCTTTTACTTCTGAGACAGTCATCCCCGTGATGCCCACGTCGGCAAGTGCTTCGCGTACGTCATCGAGTTTAAATGGCTTGATGATGGCTTCAATTTTTTTCATTCCGTTATCCTTCTCGTTGGCCGCAGCCGGTCCTGATGGATCAGTTGTTTAGCTGAAATTGTATCGCAGCCGGATAAAAAATCATCCATCGATTCACGCTTATCACTAAAAAGCCGCCATAGATTGGCGGCTTTGATTGGTATAAGGCTTATCCCAGTGTGACCCGCGCGTTGCGGAACATGCGCATCCACGCACTGTCTTCGCCCCAATCATCAGGGTGCCAAGAGTTAGCAACCGTACGGAATACCCGCTCAGGGTGCGGCATCATAATGGTGACGCGGCCCGACTCAGTGGTCAGCGCGGTAATGCCATTTGGTGAGCCATTCGGGTTGGCAGGATACGCTTGTGTTGGCTGGCCGTGATTATCGGTGTAACGCAACGCCACCGTACCTGACGCCTCAATTGCCGCTAGATGCTCTGCATCACGCACCTCAACACGTCCTTCACCATGCGATACCGCAATGGGCATCCGTGAACCCGCCATCCCAGCAAAGAAGGCGGATGGGCTTGATTGCACTTCCACTAGGCTAAAGCGCGCTTCAAAGCGCTCCGACTCATTACGAACAAATCGTGGCCAGTGTGCGGCGCCTGGGATCAGTTCATGCAGGTTCGATAGCATTTGGCAGCCATTACACACGCCAAGTGCCAAGGTATCTTCACGCGTAAAGAAGTCACTGAATTGATCGCGCGCGCGGCTGTTAAACAGAATGGATTTCGCCCAACCTTCACCAGCGCCTAACACGTCACCGTAAGAGAAACCGCCACAGGCCACCAGCCCTTGGAAACCGTCCAAACTGACGCGTCCTGAGAGAATGTCACTCATATGAACGTCCACAGCGTTAAAGCCAGCGCGATCGAAAGCGGCGGCCATTTCCACATGCGAGTTCACGCCTTGCTCACGCAAAATAGCCATCGTCGGTTGTTGACCGGTAGCGATATATGGCGCAGCAATATCTTCATGCACGTCAAAGCTCAGGCTGGCGTGCAACCCAGGATCGGCCGCCTGCTTGGCGTCAAACTCTTGACGAGCGCAGTCCGGATTATCGCGACGCGCTTGCATCTGATAGGTGGTTTCAGCCCAAACCTGACGTAAGTGCTGGCGACTGGCTTGATAGATAGGCGCCTCACCGTGACGCAAGATAATCTCATCGCTATCACTTAGGCCGCCAATCAGGTGACTGCATGCGGTTAATTGATGTTCATCCAACACCGCATTAACACGCTCGAGATCTTGCGTCGCCACTTGGATCACCGCGCCCAGCTCTTCGTTAAACAACACCGATAAGGCATCGTCGCCTAAACGGGCGATATCCACGTCAATACCGGTGTGACCGGCAAACGCCATTTCCGCCAAGGTGACGAACAGTCCACCATCAGCTCGATCGTGATACGCCAGTAGCTTTTGCTCTGCTACCAAGGTTTGCATCGCATTGAAAAAGCCTTTTAGGCGGGCGCTGCTGGTGACATCGGCAGGCTTATCGCCCAATTGGTGGTAAACCTGAGCCAACGCGGTTGCGCCCAGACGCTGCGCGCCCTCACCGAGGTCAATCGCAATCAAGTGGCTATCACCTTTATCGGTACGCAGTTGTGGAGTCACGGTACGACGCACATCTTCCACGCGGCCAAAGGCGGTGATAATCAGCGACATCGGCGCGGTGACGGTTTTGTTTTCACCGTCTTGCTGCCACTGGGTTTTCATCGACATCGAGTCTTTACCCACCGGAATGGTCAGTGACAGCTCAGGACACAGCTCCTCGCCAACGGCTTTAACCGCTTCGTACAAGCCGGCGTCTTCGCCCGGATGACCTGCCGCGGACATCCAGTTCGCAGACAGTTTAATGTTAGTCAGGCTACCAATATCGGCACAGGCAATATTGGTAAGTGCTTCGCCGACCGCCATACGGGCAGAAGCAGCAAAGTCGAGCAAGGCCGCAGGCGTTCGCTCACCCATCGCCATCGCCTCACCGTGATAACTGTCATAGCTGGCCGCCGTGACCGCACAGTTAGCGACGGGTACCTGCCAAGGGCCGACCATTTGGTCACGCGCAACCAATCCGGTCACCGAACGGTCACCGATGGTGATCAAGAAGGTTTTCTCCGCCACCGCCGGTAAGCGTAAAACACGCTCACAGGCTTCCGCTAGCTCAATGCCTTGGGTGTTAAGCGCGGTACCTGTCACTTGCTGACGCGTCACATCCCGGTGCATTTTGGGCGCTTTACCCAGCAAGATATCCATCGGCATGTCGATAGGAGTATTGTCGAAGTGGCTGTCTTCAAGCGACAGATGACGCGCATCGGTGGCCTCACCAATCACAGCGTACGGCGCCCGTTCACGCTCGCATAAGGCTTCGAAAAGCGCCATATTTTCCGGTTTAACCGCCAAGACATAACGCTCTTGTGACTCGTTACACCAAATGGCGAGCGGACTCATTCCCGGCTCATCATTAGGAATGTCACGCAAGTTAAAGCGTCCACCGCGGCCGCCATCATCGACCAGCTCTGGCATCGCATTGGACAGTCCACCTGCGCCCACATCGTGGATAAAGGCAATCGGATTATCGTCGCCAAGCTGCCAGCAACGATCGATCACCTCTTGGCAGCGACGCTCCATTTCTGGATTCTCACGCTGTACCGAGGCAAAGTCTAAGTCTTCCGCCGATTGACCGGATGCCATCGACGATGCTGCACCGCCGCCAAGGCCGATGTTCATCGCCGGACCACCTAACACAATCAGTTTGGCGCCCACGTCAATCTCGCCTTTTTGCACATGGCCGTCGCGGATGTTACCCATTCCACCGGCGATCATGATGGGTTTGTGATAGCCACGCACTTCCTCACCGGCATGCGAGGTCACCAATTGCTCATAGGTGCGGAAATAACCCAGCAAGTTAGGTCGGCCAAATTCGTTGTTAAACGCCGCGCCGCCTAGCGGGCCTTCCAGCATAATATCGAGCGCAGTAGCAATGCGCTCAGGCTTGCCATAATCGCGCTCCCACGGCTGAACGAAGCCCGGAATTTTGAGGTTAGAGACGGAAAAACCGACCAATCCTGCTTTGGGTTTGCCTCCGACACCGGTTGCCCCCTCATCACGAATCTCACCGCCAGAGCCTGTTGCCGCGCCTGGCCACGGTGAAATCGCAGTAGGATGGTTGTGGGTTTCCACCTTCATCAAAATATGAGCCGGCTCATGGTGATATTGATAAGTGTGGCTATCAGGGCTGGGGAAAAAGCGCCCAACGTTTGAGCCCGTCATCACGGCTGCGTTGTCTTTATACGCCGACAGCACGTTATCTGGGGTTTGCTCATAGGTATTTTTGATCATTTTAAACAGCGACTTAGGCTGTTTTTGACCATCAATAGTCCAGTCGGCATTGAAAATTTTGTGTCGACAATGCTCTGAGTTGGCTTGCGCAAACATCATCAGTTCGATGTCGTTAGGATTACGCCCCAGCTGGGTGAAGTTCTCGACCAGATAGTCAATTTCATCTTCTGCCAGTGCCAACCCTAGGGCTTGGTTGGCCTCGACTAAGGCGGCGCGGCCACCTGATAGAATGTCTACGCTATGCATCGGCGCAGGTTCCGCTTGCTCGAATAGCACCGCGGCAGCCTCAAGCTCACTGAACACAGCTTCCATCATCCGATCGTGCAACAATCCGGTTAAGGTTGCGTGTTGCTCACTGGTCAAAGGAGCAGATAACTGAATATAGTACGCCGTACCGCGCTCCAAGCGTTTCACCGCGTCCAAGCCACAGTTATGGGCAATATCGGTTGCTTTGGATGACCACGGCGACAAGGTGCCGGGACGAGGCGTAACGAGAAACAGCGTCCCTTCAGGCGCATGCGGCGGTAAAGTGGGCCCGTAAGTCAGCAACTTTTCGAGCTTTTCGCGACTCGCGCTATCCAAGGGGTGATGCAAATCAGCGAAGTGAATAAACTCAGCATACAGTGCCGTGACTGGCAACTGATGCGCTTGACAGCTAGCCAGCAGTTTATTGACACGAAACTCAGACAGTGCGGGGGAACCACGCAAAATATCCATGTGCGTACGTCTCTCGTTAGCAGTTAGTGAAAGGGGTATACCCAAATTAACACGCGTTGGCATGTAAACTTGGGTATCACAACTCACACTGACAGCCTTTGCTGTCTGCAGGTTCACGCCCATTTCTTGCTGGCCTTTTAAGCAAGCGGCGGCCATTATAGGGGAAAATCCTCGCGGGCAACACACCTGACGCAACCGTTTGCGCAAAAAATTTCCCCTCTATCGGTCGGACGCCTATTCACGTAGAATGGAGGGTCCATTGATCACGGCCTGTGTATTCACGCCGGCCCGCAACAAGAGCAACAGCCTTTGAGACAGCGTCGATTTATTCTGCCATCTTGGATTGCCTGCGTGGCCCTTGTGCTGCTAACCCTGCCTTTGGCGGGCTGTGATTGGCATTTTGATGACCGTACGACTCTCGAAAAAATCCGCGATCGCGGCGTGCTAAGAGTGGGCACACTCAATAATCAGCTTTCTTATTACATCGGTCCTAATGGCCCAACCGGCCTAGATTATGATTTAGCCAAGCGCTTTGCCGATAAGCTGGGCGTAAAATTGGAAATGACGCCTACCTACACGCTCTCCGGCCTCTTTCCCGCCCTTGAGCGCGGCGATGTTGACATTATTGCCGCGGGCCTGACCATCACACCGCAACGCCTTGACGCCTTTCGCCCCGGTCCTGCGTACTATTTTGTTAGCCAACAAGTAGTGTATAAAAACGGCCACTGGCGACCGCGTGATGTCGATGACTTCAACCGAGATGATGCTGTAATGGCAGTGGTTGAAGGCTCCAGTCATGACTTAACCTTGCAATCACTGAAACAAGCCCATCCTGCACTGTCTTGGCAAATCGTCCAAGATGCCGATGACGACGAACTCCTCAAACAAGTCGCGAATGGTGACATCGACTTTACCATTGCCGACTCCGTCGACATTGCACTGATCCAACGCACCCACCCTGATATCACCGTCGCGATGGAACTGAGCGAAGACGAGCCAGTCGCTTGGTTTATGAAAAAGCAAGGCGATAGCAGCGTTTACGCCCTGATGGTGGAATTTTTTGGTGACCTTGCTCAAAGCGGCGAACTGGCGATTTTGGAAGAGAAATACTTTGGTCACGTGGATCAGTTTGATTACGTCGATACCCGCGCCTTTTTGCGCGCGATTGAGAGCAAACTGCCCAAGTGGGAGCCGCTATTTAAAAAATACGCCAATGAATTTGACTGGCGTTTGCTCGCCGCCCTGTCTTATCAAGAATCACATTGGAACCCGCGCGCTATTTCACCGACTGGCGTGCGCGGCATGATGATGCTGACCTTACCGACCGCAAAATCTGTCGGCGTACGCAACCGGCTTGATCCCGAGCAAAGCATTAAAGGCGGCGCCCTTTATCTGCAACGGGTATTGGAACGCGTACCGGATAGCGTGAACCCGCACGAACGTATTTGGTTCGCGCTTGCCTCGTACAATATCGGTTTTGGCCACACGATGGATGCACGCCGCCTCACGGAGGCACAAGGGGCCAACCCTAACTCGTGGAGTGATGTGAAAAAGCGTCTGCCCATGCTCGCCAAGCGCCAATATTATACCCAGACACGCTACGGCTATGCGCGTGGATACGAGGCGTTAAGCTACGTCGAAAATATCCGCCGTTATTATCAAAGTATTCTAGGCTATGAAAAAGCGCATATTGAAGCGCTCGACAATGAGCAGGTTGAAGACTTAGGCGGCCTACAAACCATTGTCGCGCCAGCGCCTGAGCAAGAGTCTGAAACCGTCACAGACACTGACGAAACGTCACCACAAAGCGACGCTAACCAGCAACAGCAATGAGGGCAGTATGGTTCCGAGAAAACGGCTCGTGAGAAGTAACTTCCGTAAAAACACGATTTCCGCCGCTAACCGGCGTAAGCGCATGCGTCAAAATATGCACAAGAAAGTACTTTGGCGACAACGTACGTTTGCCATCCGCGAGTTCGCCGCCTTTGACGATGCGTTTTAACCCTCGCCCTGCTCTCGAGCCGCTTTTTTAGCGGCTTTTTTTTCGGCTCGGCGACGACGAAAAAACGCTTGAAGCTGCTCACGGCAAGCATCCTCAAGCACCCCCCCTTGCGATGCCACGTGATGATTCACGCCCTCGTAACTGAGCAAGTTCATCACCGATCCTGCCGCTCCGGTTTTAGGGTCGGAGGCACCAAAATACACGTTGCGAATACGGCTATGTACCATAGCCGCAGCGCACATTGGACAAGGCTCTAAAGTGACATACAAGTCAGCATCAATCAGGCGATAGTTCCCCAGCACTTGACCTGCTTGGCGCAATGCCATGATTTCCGCATGCGCAGAGGCATCATGTTGGGTAATTGAACGGTTCCATCCGGTCCCGATGATCTCCCCTTGGTACACCACCACAGCCCCGACTGGCACCTCACCCTCTTGCTCGGCTTTTTCCGCCAGCGTCATGGCGTGGCGCATGTATTTTTCGTGCTCGTTTGATGGCGTTTGCAACTCGCTCATTCAAAACCCTGTAACTTCACCCATTGAGATGGCGCCAAGTATACGACACAAATAAGCCGGCTCGAAGGCCGGCTTGTCTGTCGTCACGTAGGAACGCGTTATTGAACCAAGTATTGATAGCTTGCTTGAATGCCTAACGGCAACCCAACCGCCCAATAAGCCAGAAGGAAAAGCGTCCAGCCCACCAGCATAGTGATGGAGTATGGGATCATTAACGAAGCCACAGTGCCAATCCCGGTCGATTTCAAATAGCGCTGGCAATACACCACCACTAGCGGGAAGAACACCATCAATGGCGAAATAATGTTAGAGACAGAGTCACCCACACGATACGCCGCTTGTGATAGCTCAGGCGAAATGCCGACAACCATCAGCATTGGTACGAGAATCGGACCAATCAGTCCCCATTTTGCCGATGCCGACCCGATCAACAAGTTGACCATGGCGGTGAGCAGGATCATACCCACAATCGTCATTTCACCCGGCAATTTCATCGATTGCAGCAACTCAGCGCCGTTGAGTGCTAACAAAGTACCAATGTTGGATTGGGTAAATGCAGCCAAAAATTGCGCACAGAAGAACGCCATCACCATATACGCGCCCATGGTCGCCATGGTATCCGACATGGATTTGATTACGTCTTGGCTGGTTTTAAAGGTACCTGCAGTTTTGCCGTAGACAATGCCCGGAATAATAAAGAGCACGAAAATCAGCGGTACAATTGATTGCATAATCGGCGCATCAAATGCGGTCAGTTCCCCTGAAGGAGAGCGAAGCGGCGATGTTTCCGGCAACGCAGCAGCAACAAGAGCAGCAATTCCCACCAACATGGCCAAGCCTGCGCGGTTAAAGGCTTTACCTTCAATCGCCGTGAATGAACCAAGGTCAGGAGCGTCTTCAGCATCCTCATCAATCGGCGTGCGGCTAAGGCGCGGTTCAATGATTTTCTCGGTTACAAACCAGCCTAATGCCACAATCAAAATCGATGACAGTCCGGTAAAGTAGAGGTTTGCGAGTGGGTTCACCTGATAGGTATCATCCAATACGTGAGCGGCTGATTCGGTAAAGCCTGCCAGCAAAGGATCAATGCCAGACGGAATAAAGTTCGCTGAAAATCCCCCCGAGACACCGGCAAACGCGGCGGCAATCCCCGCCAATGGGTGGCGTCCTGCCGCATGGAAGATAATCCCACCTAGTGGGATCACCAGCACATAGCCTGCATCCGCCGCAGTGTGGGATACAATCGCTACCAAAATCAGCATTGGTGTAAGCGCTTGCTTCGGCGTCACACTCAGCATTTTCTTCAGACCGGTGGTGATAAAGCCTGACTGATCAGCCACTCCCACCCCTAACATCGCAACCAATACAATGCCCAGCGGCGCAAAACCAGTAAAAGTGCTAACCATGTTGGCTAGAAAGTGTGCGAGCGCATCGCCGGTCAGTAGGTTGTTCACTTGCACCGCATTCCCCGTCAGCGGGTGAACGGCATCGAACTCAACTTGCGATAAAATGGCCGACAATACCCAAACGGTAATCAAGCCCCAGAAAAACAACAGTGCCGGATCAGGAATACGGTTTCCTGCCCGTTCAATCATATTTAAAAACCGGTCTAACCCTCGCGGGCCATCAGCATCCGCTGACTGACTAAGTTGACTGCTCACAGCTCACTCCATATTGTTTCAATGTCGCCACAGCACATGCCCTGACGCTGCCTTTAATGACAAATTAATGAAATATCGGCCCCAGTAAAGCAAAAATCAGCATAGTTAGCTACACACCACCCTGTTAGCAAAATGTTAACCGTCAGGTATATTTGCTTTTCAGCACAAAAAACCGCAATGACGGGACGACCCTGAAACATTTAGAAACAAAAAAGCACATAGTAATAGAGAATAAACGTCGCACAGTGACTCTTTGATGCTCACCTTGAGCGCTGTGTTGACTGGCTATCTTCTTATCGCCAATTTTTATTCGCTGAATAACTCTCCTTGTTTGGGCGTTAATTGGAGAAGCTTCGAATTTATAGAAAATTAATAGCCGTTTTTTCGCTGCCCCATCCCCCCCATAAACATCTGTTATATAAGCACTTATTTTTATACTGGCTTACTCGGGCAAGTTTTTGCCTCAGGATTTTCTGTTATATCATGCCGTTATGTAGAAACATGAGATGATGAAAGTGGACATCAGTCGAATAAACACGCGCTGGATTGAAGGGGACACACAACCAGAAGCTCCAGCGGCCAAAGAAACACAACAAGAAAAACTCGCTCGCCATCGCAAGGCTCGCTTCGAACAAAGCGATCAAGCATGGGAGTATGTGCAAGCCAATGAAGGCCGCTATGCCAAGCACAGAGCAGAGGTACTTGCCAAAAGAAAGCCGTCAGAACAGGTTTATCCGTTTACAGATGAAGCGTTGCTCGAANGCCGCAGGATTTTCTGTTATATCATGCCGTTATGTAGAAACACGAGATGATGAAAGTGGACATCAGTCGAATAAACACGCGCTGGATTGAAGGGGACACACAGCCAGAAGCTCCAGCGGCCAAAGAAACACAACAAGAAAAACTCGCTCRCCATCGCAAGGCTCGCTTCGAACAAAGCGATCAAGCATGGGAGTATGTGCAAGCCAATGAAGGCCGCTATGCCAAGCACAGAGCAGAGGTACTTGCCAAAAGAAAGCCGTCAGAACAGGTTTATCCGTTTACAGATGAAGCGTTGCTCGAAGACGCACGCGAAGTGGCAAAAGAGTACCAATGGGATCATTCGCAACAAAAGAACACCCGCCTTGCTGTACTAACTCTAGAAGAAGCAAATGAGTATTTAGACGCCTTTATGCAAGATACGCATGGGCAGCTATCAACGGGTAAGGACTACACCGGCGTAGCAACTGGCTTGAAAGGAGCCTATGAAGTTGCGAAAGAGCTGGGAGGATTGGGAGCGACAGCGAAAGCCGTTAACATCAACGGTGTGATGAACATAGTGGTTGAAAACTACAAACCCCGTTATCTGGATATTGGCCCACGCTGGCAAGCAGCCACTCCCAAGATGCTAAAGTTGGGACATGCACTCAATACAGTGAAAGGTAATATCACCTTCCTTAAAGGCAATGTTTATGTCGAAATTGTTTTTAGTGGCGCTGTAAATGCCGTTGACTATATGCTTCACAATGAAAAAACATTAGGCGAAGTGGTTGGCCAATTTTCTGCAGATGTTGCTAAAGGCGTTGTGGCGGGANACTCCCAAGATGCTAAAGTTGGGACATGCACTCAATACAGTGAAAGGTAATATCACCTTCCTTAAAGGCAATGTTTATGTCGAAATTGTTTTTAGTGGCGCTGTAAATGCCGTTGACTATATGMTTCACAATGAAAAAACATTARRCRAAGTGGTTGGYCAATTTTCTGCAGATGTTGYTAAAGGCGTTGTGGCGGGAGTCATCGCGCAAGGCWTTACATTACTCGTTAGCGGTGTAATAGCGACTTTCATTGCGCCGCCTACTGTAGCAGTATTAGGTGTATTTACTATCGCTGCTTTTGGTATTGGCTTTATTGTTTCAGAAATTGATGACGAGTATAATTTCACCGAACCGATGAAAAGAGAAATTGAGAAATTAATCAATGAAAATTAATCGTTTCAAGTCGTCAGGGTATTTGGTTTTATTAATTCCGTTTTTATGGGGAAGTGGATATTTCTCTCTGAGGATGTTAACTTCACTCTCTTCTTATGAAAGTGTTGTTAAGGTTTACGCTCCTATTAACAATGCTTCTTTGCTGGCTATGTTTAGTTTATCAGTTATTTTATTTCTGATTATGGTTGTTACCTTTATTTCAGGTCGATCTTTAAATTGGCTGCCGAAAATATTTTTGATGATTTTTTTATCATTGGTCGTCCTTTCATTTACATATGGCTGGTATATAACAGAAAAAACAAAGAAAGAACTTAACGAACGTGGTTATGTTGAGTGTGAATCGAAAAGAGATTTAGGACTAAAATACTCTAGCCGGACTTATGCTTTGTCACCTGATATATGTTCTTCTGAGTGATTGCTACTATAAACATAAACCTTTTATAGAGAACAGGAATGCTCTTAATAATTAAAGATATTCTTGTTCTCTTATAATTACTATCAATCCTTTACTCCATGAAACCCGCTTCCTTTCCTGCAGTGCTACTATTCGTAGATCTTTTCAAGTTGTTGTTTATTCTCGACACCGAACACACCAAATGCGAGCCAGTGCTTATCAATGTCTAGGCAGTGACTGATTTTGACCACAGTCTCGAGAGTGGGGGAGCGTTTTCCTTTTTCCCAATCAATGTATGTCATCCGCGCGACGCGAAGTGATTTTGCTGCAGCAACTTGCGAGAGTGATTGGCGCTTTCGAGCATATTCCAGTCTTTTCTCGAAGGTATCGAGTTTGTTTTTGCCTGCCATACTACCCTTACTTCCCTGTTAACTGGCTTCCTGCCAATACTGCAATCATGGCGCTTATTATCTGATTTACCTCTGTTATTTGAAAGAGCTTGTGAGCCGCTATGTTTGGTCTGCCTCACACTACAGGACTAAAGCCGCGCCCGCGCTTTACGGCAAGTTGGCCATCACGCACAGCGCCCAGCGAACAACGGTCCGCAAGCCCACCACGCTGGGCTGCGTCATGGCCACCGCCGCGCATCGCGGGCACACTTTCTCTTCTCAACCCCTGCCCCAATCTTGGGGCGCCCTGCTTCGCAAGGCTATGAGCGTCGCACCGCAACTGGACAACGTTGCCGTGCGCTAGGCATTGTACCTTTATCTTGGTATATCGCTCGCGGACAGTTAAAGATTAAGGCCGAGCCCGCGCTTTACAGTGAGTTGACCATCACGCAAAACGCCCAGCTAACAACGGTCCGCAAGCGCACCACGCTGGACTGCGTCATGGCCACCGCCGCGCATCGCGGGCACACTTTTTCTTCTCAACCCCTGCCCCAATCTTGGGGCGCCCTGCTTCGCAAGGCTATTGACGTCGCACCGCAACTGCGTTGCCGTGCGGCGACGATAAAATGCCAAGTTAGATATGCGTAAAAGGATGAATTAAAAAATATTTTTTCTGTGACGTGATCGGTTGACTTTTTTGAAGTAAGCAGAGGTTTAAGGTTTTGGAATTAGTAGGCACTTACTTAAAATTTGCATGAATTAATACACACAGTGAAATAAATGTCACTGGGTTGAAATTCACCACTTGGCCCACATATAGTGTTTCGTTGTCACCGCATAACTACATATGGGTTTGTGGTGACAAGGCCTCCAAGGTGGAGGCCTTTACCTACGGATTGTCGTTGTAGATCGTCTTTATAAGTCTGGAAGCTTAAGAGACTAACACCTCAAGCTGTAGCGACAATGGTCTTAAACCAAAAATTTGAGGTTTGTCCATTCATGAATAAGAAAAGAACATCACAAGATGTTACCTCTTTGGCATCTCGTACCCTAAGAGATCCACACGCTTCAGAAATAGCTCGCTCATTAGCGGCATCCTGTCTATCGCAATCTGGCACCAGTAACCAAACCGGTGCTGATCTTGAAACCAAGGCGTCTGCTGTATTGCAGAGTAAAAAGTACAGCAAGGATACTCAAACCCTTGCTGCTTCTGTCTTGGCCCAATCAAACCGTAAGCGATAGGAGGTGATATGTCTCGTCAAGAACTCGTACAGCAAGTTGAACAAACCCTGATAGGTTTGGGTTTTACTGAGAACAAATCTGCTTCAGTCATGTGCTATCGCAAGAATGTTTCGTATCCCGGCCTAATTCAAGGTCAGAATAGCCATGCTCACTTCCTTGTTTACGCGCCTCGCGGCACACTGCAAATCAACGTCAAATTTCAACAAACGAGCGGTACGGCGATTGAAAAGTTAGCCTATTGCGCTGATGACGCGGAGACTACTGAGTTTGACAGGTATGTTGTGGTATGTGGTGGAGAGCAGTTGCTCAGGAATAACTGTGCAATAAATTATCTGCGTTCTAGACAGCATAGAGCCCCGAAACTTTTACCGACAACCATTGATATGCTGGGGCACTATCTCGCGCCTTACTTGGACCCAAGAGCTGCTTAACCGTCTGCCCGCGTATGCGGGCATTAAAGGATTTAATAATGATTGAATTCGATAAATATATCACCAAAAAGCTATCTGCTGTTGAAGCTGAACCTGATAGATCTAACCAACATGAGCTCAATGGTGTTTCTGGACTAAAAGCACTTCTAGGTGAGCAAAGGAAGGATAATTTTAATGCGCACTTTGTTTTTGAAGGTGATAGCAGTCGTGTTATTGCCAAGAAAGTAACTTGGTACGATGCAAGAGAGCAGCATCCAGAACGCTCAGAGTTTCGACTTTACTTTCAAACAAATGATGTTATGACTGCAGCTAGAGAAGGTAGTGTTTTAAAGATAGGCTTCGATCATGAACGTGTTTTTTGGATTGAATTAGCTTCTTAATATCACTTTCGCCCTGCTTCGCAAGGCTATGAACGTCGCACCGCAACTGAACAGCGTTGCCGTGCGTTAACCATCGAGTGACGGCGTCACATTCTTACGCGCGGACAGCTCCGCTCGCATTGCCCACCTTTTGTGGACGCTCCAAATTACGGCAGGGTTTTCGGCCAGCTAAACAGCAGCTGGCACGAACCCCCTGCCTTAACATAACACTGCAATAATGCGTAATTGCGACGCGCCTATCGCCAGCAAGCTGTCGGGCGCTGGGCAACTCCGCATTATCAGGTGTTATATTAAATTTTCCGCGTACCTACCATCGCAGTTTTATGCGGCTGCCGGGATTGACCCGGGCTGCCGCATAATCGTTCCGTCACGCAAGCGGCCTTCACGGTGGCCACCACGTCCCCCGCCCGCCCAGGCTG
>NZ_MUFO01000060.1:0-11253 GCF_001995345.1 Salinivibrio sp. IB872
GCAGATACTTCAACAAAAGTGATGTACGCCGGTATAACGTATATTCTTTGGGGAACGCTTTACACCATTTCTGCTGTGCCATTTTGGTCTATGTCTTCTGTTATGACAGATGAGCCGCAAGAGCGAGCAAAAGCAGCAACCTGTGCCATGTTAGGAGTAAATGCGGGTATCGGTGCCACTTTGGTTATATTCCCGAAACTGAGCGCTTACTTTGCTGATGGCCGCGCAGATCAGGGTTACTTGCCAGCTGTAATTGTGCTGATGATCGTGGGTTTATTTTTCATGTTTAACGGTTTTTACAACACGAAAGAACGTATATCGACGAAAAGCTGCGAAAAAGTCACTCTAACACAAACCTTCCAGGCTGTTCGTAAAAACAAGCCGCTATTCTTTATTCTGGCTGCATTTTTTATGAATGTATTTTTTAACCTAGTCAACGGTCTATACATTTTCTTTTTCACATACAACATGGGCGATGCTGGCTTAGTATCTCTGATTGGTACCATCACTTTGGTGAGTGCGATTGCGTGTTTGGCAACACCTATATTAACGAAGCGTTTCAAAAAACGTGATATTTTTATTGCGCTGTGTATTTTAGAGATCATCGCGCGCATTGGATTCTACTTTACTGGCTATGATAATCCAACGGTTGTGATGGTGTGGTTAGCAGTAATTACGGGCATATTTATGATGACCAATCCTCTAATCTCGGCCATGATTGCAGATACAGTAGAATACTCGTACTATCACAGTGGAAAACGTACCGCCGCGATCACGTTCTCGGGACAAACCTTTACAGGCAAGCTCTCTGTCGCGGTAGCGGGTGGCTTAACTGGTATTATCTTGACGATGATTGGGTATGTACCAAATGCGGTGCAAACCGATACCGCGCTTAGTGGGATGTTCTTTTGCATTGCGTTGTTACCAGGACTTGGGGCGTTGGTACGTATTTTTATTATGTCTCGTTATACGTTTACCGAAGATCAACACGCCATCTTGAGGGAAAAATTACGGCGTGGCGAGTTTGCTGAAGGTGTCTATGTTGAGTCTGTACAAACACATCAAGCATTGAGCTAGGCTAGATTTTATCTTGACAAATTCATAATAAAGCTCGCTCCATAATATGAGCGAGCTTTTAGTTTTCGACTCATTGATAATCAACAACGCTCAACAGAGTTTCTTTGTACCAGTGTTGGACTGAACATAAGAGTTTTATCTTCAATCTTTTCATCACGTGATAGTGCCAATGCCAAACGAGCAGCGTGCTCTGCCATCATCTCGATAGGGTAATGAATAGTGGTGAGACTAGGATGCACAAAGCGAGCGATTAAGCCATCATCGAACCCCACCATAGAAAGCTTACTTGGTACGTCAATGCCGTTCTGATCCAAAGTTGCCAGTGCGCCTGCAGCCATGTAGTCGTTGTAAGCTACCACGCCAGTAATCTCCAAAGACTTGGTTAACAGGTTGGTCATAGCGACTTCGCCACCATCGCTGTTAGGCTCACCATATTCGATATAGCTTTTGGGAAGTTCAATACCATGCTCTTTCAGCGCGGCTTGATAACCTTGTAGTCGTTCATCGGTATCTTCGATATCGTGAGACGAGGCAATACAAGCGATTTTACGATGCCCCTGACGAATTAAATATTCCGTCGCGAGGAATGATCCTTGGCGGTTATTAAGCGAAATACAGCGCTCGGCTACCTCTGGTATATGTCGATTGATGAACACCACACCTTTTGTTTCATTTGCATAATCAATGAGTTCTTTATTTGATAACGCCTTTGAGTGGATAACCATAGCCTCACAACGACTATTGATAAGTAGTTCTAGTGCTTGACGCTCTTCATTACAATTATGATATCCATTACTTATCAAAATATTTTTGTCATTTTGGCGTGCAACTCGATCAATAGATTTTGCCATTGTACCAAAAAAGGGATCAGAAACATCTCCGACCAAGACTCCCATTGTCGTCGTCTTTTGGCTAACCAGTGCTCTTGCTGCAGCATTAGGGCGATAGCCAAGTTTTTCCATTGCTTTAGTAACGGATCGAATGGAAGTGCGACTTGCCTTTGGTGACTTATTAATCACTCTCGAAACAGTTGCAATAGACACGCCAGCTTCTATTGCGACATCTTTTATCGTTATCATTAGGCCTTTTCACTTCGACGTTGTTGTTTAACTAAGCATTAAACAACCATTATCTCATCAATACCTCGGGAGGTGCTATTTAGGTTGCCACTGCCCGCTGGTGACCAGTTTATCCATCACCTTATCGACCGCGACTTTTGCTTTGGCGACAATTTCATCGACTTCGTTGGGTGTCACCACTAAAGGTGGCGCAAAGCCAAGAATATCGCCGTGTGGCATTGCACGGGCAATTAAGCCTTGCTCCAAGCACGCGGCAGCAACTTGTGGTCCCACTTTCAGGTTGGGATCAAAGTGGCTACGATTGGCGCGATCGGGCGAGAACTCGAGCGCATGGAGCAAACCAATTCCGCGGCTATCGCCAATCAATGGGTGATCCGCAAAAGCGGCTTGCATCTTCATTTGCAGGTACTCACCCGTGGTTGCAGCATTTTGGGTAAGGTTTTCGCGTTCGATGATGTCTAAGTTACATAGCGCGGCGGCTGCGCCCAGTGGATGTCCAGAGTAGGTGTACCCGTGACCAATGGCTCCCCATGCATCGGTACCGTCTTCCAGCACATCCCACACTTTATGACCGATCATCACGCCAGACAGAGGCTGATAGGCGGAGGTTAACCCTTTGGCAACGGTGATCAGATCAGGCTTCATATCGTAGTAAATCGAGCCAAAATCACTACCAATACGGCCAAAGCCACACACCACTTCATCGGCGATCAGCAGAACGTCGTACTTATCTAGGACCTTGCGAATTGCGGTCCAGTAACCTTCTGGTGGCGGTACGATCCCTCCGGTGCCAAGCACGGGTTCGGCAATCATCGCGGCGACGGTATCAGAGCCCTCCGCAAGGATCATTTTCTCGAGTTCATCAGCACAATGTTGTGCAAACTCAGGCTCGGTCATGCCGCTATCTTCACGACGATAATAGTAGGGTGCCATGGTGTGTTTGATACGCTCTATGGGCAAATCAAAATGCGCATGGAATAAGGGAAGCCCTGTTAACGACCCGGATGCGATACTGGAGCCGTGATAGCCGCGATCGCGAGAAATGATTTTCTTTTTCTCGGGTTTGCCGCGAGCGTTGTTGTAGTACCACACCAGCTTGATTTGTGATTCATTGGCGTCACTGCCTGACATCCCGTAATACACCTTGCTCATGCCCGGCGCCATCTTGATGAGTCGCTCAGACAAGGTCACCAGTGCTTCGTTGGTGTGGCCCACATAGGTGTGATAGTACGCGAGCTTTTTGGCTTGCTCATAAATGGCATCGGCCATTTCTTCGCGGCCGTAACCAATGTTCACGCAATACAAGCCCGCAAACCCGTCAATCAGCTCAATACCTTCTGAGTCAGTGATACGAATCCCTTTACCTGTCTCAATCACTCGGCCAGGCATTTCGCCGTGGGCGTACTGCTTCAAGTGTGTTGATGCGTGGAAGACGGTGTTTCTGTCTTTTTCCAACAAAGCTTTCGTTTCTGGGCGCATGATCAGTCTCCTTATCCTTACGCAAACCTTAATTAGCTGCCGCTCACGGTGGGCAGGCCACCCAAACAGTAGTATTTAATTTCACTAAACTCGTCGATACCGTAACGGCTCCCTTCACGGCCTAAGCCTGATTGTTTGACACCGCCAAAGGGAATGGGATGTCCGGTCATTTTCACTGAATTGACGCTGACCATGCCGACTTCAAGACCGCGCAGACAGCGCCAAATATCACGAATGTCATTGCCGTAGACATAGGCGGCTAAGCCGTATTCGGTGTCGTTGCCCATGGCAATGGCTTGGTCGAGATCATCATAGGCAATGACCACGGCCACAGGGCAAAAGGTTTCTTCTTGATACACCAACATATCGGGTGTCACTTTGGTGACTAGGGTGGGTGCAAAGAAGTTTTCGCCGAGATTTGGGTTAAGCTTACCGCCAATCACGGTGGCACCTTTAGCGATGGCGTCATCCACCAAGGCTTGCGCTTTATCCACCGCGCGAGAGGAAATTAATGGACCAATATCGGTGCTGGGCAACAAGCCGTTACCCACTTCAAGTTCGTCCATTAATGCGGCGAAGGCATCGACAAAGGCTTGGTACTTGTCACGTGGCACCAAGATTTTGTTTGCGGCGAGGCAGTCTTGTCCTGAGGTTTGGAATTTCGCATCGATGGCGGCACGTGCCGCTTGCTGAATATCCATGTCTGGCAGAACGATAAAGGGCGCATTGCCGCCAAGCTCCATGGCGCACTTTTTCACCGTGTGAGCACTTTGCTCGAGCAGCAGACGGCCGACACGGGTTGAGCCGGTAAAACTCATCGCTTTGACTTTGTCACTTTGACACAGCTGAGTTGAAACCATGGGGGCATCACCCATGATCACGTTAAAGACACCGGCTGGGATCCCTGCGCGTTCCGCAAGCTCGGCCAATGCGAGGGCGGAGAAGGGCGTTTCTTCCGCGGGTTTAACGATAACGCTGCAGCCAATGGCGAGTGCTGCTGCCGCTTTGCGAGTGATCATTGCACTGGGAAAATTCCACGGGGTGATCAAAGCGGCAACGCCAATGGGTTCACGCAAGGTCGCAAGGTGAGCGTTAGGAATATGGCTTGGCATAGTGTCGCCGTAAACACGTTTTGCTTCTTCTGCAAACCAACGTATAAAAGACGCACCATAGGCAATTTCGCCTTCGGCTTCGCGAAGTGTTTTGCCTTGCTCGAGCACCATCAAATGCGCGAGATCGTGTTGGTTATCCATCACTAAGTCATGCCATTGCATTAAGCGTTCCGCACGGGTTTCGGCCGACTCCGCACGCCACAGATGAAACGCCGCTTGCGCATCGTCGATGGTTTGATTGACTTGTGCAGCGCTCAGCGAGGCGGTGTAGCCCAGWATTTCTCCTGTGGCAGGGTTCATCACGGGCGTATCGGCGTCGCCGTTCACCCACTTACCATTGCAGTAGGCGAGCTGTCGAAATAAACGCTGATCGTCGAGATACGCGAGTACATCTGAACTTGCTTTACCGGCCACGTCGTGACGCAGAGCATTTGCGGCGGTACCTGTGTAGTTAAGATCGCGTGATTGGAATACGGTCATACTCCCTCCTCATCGTAAAGCAGCGACGCTGCCTATCAGCGTTTGCCTTCATTTACTGTATGCAAAGTGCCCGCGACAGGTTTTCTGTTCGAACTGTCTAACGGCAAAATTTTTTCTGAAACGAGGGAAAGGCAGAAGAAAATTTTCTGGTCATGAGAGAAACGGATATTGACCATGATAATGTAACAGGTGTTCAGATATTGCTAAGAGGTTAACGACTCGACTCATGCGGGAGTGTTATTGAGCACTCGCAAACAAGGACAAGCAATGATTAGCCATTGGTAGCAACATCGGGTGTTTCGAGTGGTAACGTCAACGCAGGGCGTTTGACTTGCTTGGTGACGATATAGGTGTAGTACTGTTTTATGCCTAAATTATCAGTCAGCCAGTTGTCGATAAGCCGTTGGTAATAGTCAATATCGGTCACGCCAAGCCGAACAATGTAGTCTATCCCCCCACCTGTGGCCCAGCACTCTTTCACATCTTCACAGGCTTGCATGGCGCGCTCAAAGCGTTGAAAGCTGTCGACATCGTGCTGGCCAAGCGTGATTTCGACTAACACGGTATTTAACTTCACTACTGCATCAGGGTTAATCCGCGCGCCATAACCTTCAATGATCCCTGCTTGCTCGAGGCGTTTGACACGCTCCCAACATGGGCTGACCGATAAATTGATCGCTTGGGCAAGGTTAGACTTGGTGATCCTTCCATCTTGCTGGAGGATTTGAAGGATTTTTATATCAAATTTGTCTAACTTCATGGCGCCTCCACTAAACAGGCTCAGCAATTACGGCAAAGGTATCGCCCATGTAAATACGACCGAGGTGGCGCTTAGCCAGCAAAATGCCATCACGCTCGGCATAGTAAGGGACGGGCTCTGTTCCTGTCCGTTCGATGTTATGTACTTTGCCGATCAAATCACCACGTTTGATGGGATCGCCGAGGTGTACACAGAATTCAATGATGCCGGCATGTTCGCTTTGGACATAACAATGCTTGTCAGGCAACTCCAGTGCGATGGGAGGTACAGGGGGATGGCGATAGTCGTCTTGCAACACGCCAGAAAAGACCAAGAAATTATGAATACCACGCTGGGTGATTGCGATTGATTCCGGTGTACTGGTGCCACCGCCGCCTAACTCGGTGGTGACGAAAATCTTGCCTTGTTGCTCTACTGCGGTGTCGTACATGCTGGTGGCGTCCATTTCGGTGGTCTGTACTTGATAAGGTGCACCGAACAAGCGCGCGCCCTCTGCACAAGCTTCCGCTTGTTGCAGATTTTCTAAACGGTGAGACGCGGCATAGGGAATAAGATCTAAGGTTTTTCCACCCGAATGAATATCAAGTGCCGTATCACACTGTGGGATCAAATAGCGAGTGAAGTAATCCGCGATCTGCTCGGTGACGCTGCCAGTGGGCGAGCCGGGAAAGGCGCGATTCATATTGCCTTGATCCCAAGGTGATGTGCGCGTGCCTGCGGTTACTGCGGGTGCGTTCATCATGGGTAAGATAATCACTCTCCCTTTAATATCGCTTGGCATCAGTTGATGACAGGTATTGAGTAGCGCGGTAATACCTTCATATTCATCCCCATGATTACCGCCGGTCAGCAGTGTGGTTTTTCCCTCGCCGTTTTTGATCACGGTAATGGGGATGGTGACACAGCCCCAAGCAGACTGGTCGTGCGAGTGAGGCAGTTTTAGGAAGCCGTGCTGCACGCCATCGGCATGGAAATCGACGGTGGCTTCAATTGCGGTAGGTTCCATAACCTCTCCTTGTGATGTGTCTTGGCATGTTATACGGCTTGTCGCAGTAAAGTTTGATGTTAAATCATCACTTTATCAGTGTAGCCAAAAATACCCACTTGGCTGAATAGAAAAGGGCACAATGGCTGTGCCCAGATTGATTTTATCGATAGATGCCGCTAATGCTTGATAAAAAGCTGACGGGGCAAATCACACAGTGTTTGCGCACCATCTCGGGTGATCACAATGCTTTCTGTGGTTTCCATCCCCCAATCTTTCATCCACAATCCCGGCATAAAGTGGAACGTCATTCCCTCACGCAAAATGGTTTGATCGCTGGGGCGTAAGCTCATGGTGCGCTCTCCCCAATCGGGTGGGTAGCTCAGCCCAATCGGGTATCCACACCGTGCGCCTTCTCGGTCAAATCCATAGCGCAACAACGCATCATTGAGCGCATTGGCAATGTCGCCACAGGTATTACCGGGCTTGGCGACGGCGAGTCCAGCTTCAAGACCGGCTTGCAAAGCTTCATCCGCACGTAGGAACTCATAACCCGGTTCGCCCAAGAAAATGGTACGAGAGAGCGGACAATGATAACGACGATGTACGCCGGCAATTTCAAAAAAGGTGCCCTCTCCCCGTTTAAACGGACGATCATCCCATGTGAGATGAGGGGCGGCGGCATCACCACCAGAGGGTAGCATGGGGACGATGGCTGAGTAGTCACCGAAGTGACCGTCATGACCGACTACCGCATGCTTATTGATCTCGGCCACCAGTAGGTGTTTGGGTAAGCCGGGTTCAATCATTTCAAAGGCCACACGATGCATGTTTTCTACAATGCGTGCGGCGGTGTGCATATAGGTCAGTTCTTGATCGGATTTTACCGCGCGACACCAGTTGACCAATCCAGTCGCATCGACCAAGGTTGCCATCGGGAGGTTTTCTTTTAATGATTCAAACGCGGTGGCACTGAAATAATAGTTGTCTTTCTCAACACCAATGCGTCCGCGATCCCAGTAACGCTCAGCGAGTACATAGTTAGACAAGTACTCCATAGGGTGGAGCGGGGGATTCATCACGTAGTGGTCAGGGTAATAAGTGATGCATTCTGCACTCATGTAGACAGTGCGTAATGCACCGTTAGCGTCTTGAATGCGACCAAACCAAAGAGGGTCGCCTGTCGCGCCGATCACAACACATTGAGGCACATAAAACGACCAGCCATCATAGCCTGTTAACCATGCCATGTTAGAAGGGTCATGGACCWACAAGGTATCGATCTCATGCTCTTCCATTGCATAGCGAACCTTCGCTAAACGGGCGCTGTATTCTTCGTATGAAAACTTCAATACAACGTCGCTCATACGCATGACTCCTGTCCAATACCACGACTGTGGCGCTACTAAAACGTACTACTGACCGGTAATCGAACTTGGATCAAAGGCGATTACCGGTACAGAAAGGTGCCGTTTTTCGGTCTTGTTATCGAACAAACGGAGGAGGCTCGCTTGTGTGTGCGGCTGTACATCTCTGATTTTCATTGTCTAATCTATTGACAATGGCGCACAGCTCTCCACAACAGGATAAGGTTTTGTTTCGCCTCTAGTTAAGGGTTACACCATAGAGTGAAATATCGTCAAGTTTTGTTAGAAACAATTTTGTCACTAAACTGCCAATTTGTGCAGACAGGCAGTGTTAGAGTGAAATAGGAAGTATGGGAAGGGAGTACGAAATATGGAGAAGAGCCTAGTACTAGTCTTTAGACTCAGGAGCATTCGTAGGGTTGACCCATAAACTGTTCGATCAGTTTGTCTTTTGGGGCAAGCATATCGTGGTGACCGCGATAGATACGTTTCATGGTACGCCGACGCTTGGTCAGGCGCGAAAGTTGAAGTCGCTATGGAAAGCTCACAGTGAACAAGCCAAGCGCAGCAGGAGGCTTATTCGTGGTTACAAGTTGAGCATAGCGAAAGCTGAGAAGCAGGAGCTGGTGGCGACGAGCTAGTTTAGGCAGAAGCATTACCAAAGAGAATTGCCCCGCTTAATGAGCTTGTCGAAGCATAGCGAGCGCGGCTTGAAACATACGCAGAGAAGCAGGCGGCTAACAGTACTAAGTGTCCGAAATACGCTGGGACGAGGCAAGTGAAGATGAATGCTTGTGGTGCCTGTAAAGGGCGTGGTGCGTTACGACTAACTGCGGATGGCTTGAGAAAAATGCTGAGGAGTAATGGGGTGCGGATGTCTGAGAAGCTTTGGCGGGACCAGTTTGAGCCATTATTTACGCAGACATTGTGGGGGCTTGATGTTGCGCATGATGAAGCGGCGCATGTGTTGAGTAAGTAACTGATCGGGGAAAAGGTGGCCTGACCTCTTCAGATTGCTGTTCATTTCTTGTTTTTTCCTACTTTTGTTGGTTAAAATAGGAAGTGAGCGTTGCAACTCGAATTAATGTGCCCAAAGAGAGGTTGGTTAGATGCAGTCTAATGTTGAAACAATTGATACCCACGGTAACGACACGTCAAATCTGGAGAGTGTCCATGGTATTCCCACTGAGTTTTTTATTGATGCAATAACTGATGGTATCAGTGATTTCAATAGTGTGAACACGTACTACCCTCGAACCGCTAGTGGTTCGAGAGCTTGGGAGAAAATTGTAGCAACGCTTAGGCAGCGAGTAGTTGAGGAGTGTGACGGTTGGTGCCACAGGCACGAAAATGGGATGGCTCTGCTCGTGAATGCAGCAAGAGGACTTACTATTGTCGTGACAAGTGGAAATAAAGACACCGGTGTTTCTGAAACACTTACACCGAAAACACGGAATAAGAAAGGTCCCGCAGTTCAAGACATGGTAAACCGAAATTACTCTCTGTTTTCAGAGTCTCAGCCTGAGGGAGTTAGCTCAATATCGGTGGATGGCCATCAAACATGGATTTTTCTTTATCACATTGACAAAGAGTTGCGTGAGGTACGAGCTGAGCTCTCTTTGCCTACTGAGATTGAGCTCTCCGGGAGTAAGGGCGGTTTAAAGGTTTCCAGTTGGGCTAAAAGAGTTTTGTTTGTTCCAGTGCCATTCGACGGTCAGAGTTTTGTTCCGCTAGAGCAAGAATTTACTGAAGAGCAAGACTTCTTTGAGCCGAAAAAGAAGTAAGAATGTAAAAATGCCAGGAAAGAGATTTAATCCATCTAGGTTGAAGCTTGCTAGAACGAGACGACAGCTAACTTATAAGGCATTGGCCGAGAAGGTTGGTTTGACTTCTCGTATGGTATCCGAGTACGAAAAAGAGTACTGCAGTAGTGCACCTCCGGAGGAGACAGTAAAGGCTTTTTCAAGAGCACTGAACTACCCAGTAAATTTTTTACTGGAAGAAGAGGCGATTGAAGTTATTGAGAAAGACACTGTATCGTTCCGCTCTCTAAAAAGTATGAAGGCGGCTCAGGAGCACGCAGCAATAGGAGCGGGGCAAATTGGAGTCTTGATTAATGACTTTCTCGAAAATACCTTCCAAATGATTCCTTCTGACGTTCCTGATTATGGTGGTTATGATCCGAAGATAGCAGCACAAATGTTGAGAACTGAGTGGGATTTGGGTAATGCCAGTATCGGTAATATGATTCATTTGCTTGAGAAACATGGTGTTAGGGTGTTCTCATTAGCAGAGGATACGCAAAGTGTTGATGCTTTTTCGTTCTGGAAGGGAGCCACACCGTATGTATTTCTGAATACGAAAAAGTCAGGGGAGCGAAGTAGATTTGATGCTGCTCATGAGCTTGGCCACTTGGTATTGCATAAGGGAGGCATTCCCCAAGGGCGTGATATGGAAGTTGAGGCAGATAGGTTTGCAGCAGAACTACTAATGCCAGAGGTAACTGTATCTCCTTATAAAGGGTCGACGTTTACAATTGAGTCTATTTTGAAGTTGAAGCACAACTGGAAGGTTTCGGCGTTTGCACTGATCGTGCAAATGAAGCGTTCCTGTGTGTTATCAGAGTGGCAATACAAAAGCTTAGTCATACAGGCTAGTAAAATGGGCCTTAGGACAAGAGAGATCGATGGTATCGAGCGAGAAAGTTCGCTTGTTATGCGTAAGATACTAGATACTCTATCTCGGGAGGGATGTTCTATTTCAGATTTGGCGAAGCACTTGAAGCTTCCAGTTGATGAGGTTAGTAGTCTTGTATTTAAGCATTCGGTAGTTAATATTAACCTAGGCCGTAGCTCAAACTCTGCTGGACAGAAAAGACCCCACTTAACAGTTGTCAAATAGGGCTATATCACTA
>NZ_MUFO01000061.1:0-11158 GCF_001995345.1 Salinivibrio sp. IB872
ATCTTCTGTCATTTTTAATCTCCTAAACGTTAGGAGACCATTAAATCGCACTGAAAATGATCAACAAATTGATCCTTTATTTTCACTCATTTTAATTAATAAACATGGTTCAACGCACGATTTTCATCCTTAATTGACAATTAAGTCATTAAATCGCTAGCCCAGGCATGCCGCGGATCTTCATGCGTTTTCCCTGAGCCGAAACCCTAGCTTTTCAAGCAAGTGGTTTGAGGGTTGGTTGTCCGGTAAGGTCACCGCCTGAACCGTAGTCAGTCCGCTCGCTAACAGGGTTGCTTCAAGTACCGCCTCGGCGGCTTCTGTGGCGTATCCTTGCCCGGTATAACGCGATAAAAACGCGTAGCCTAAATCTGGATATGCCAACTCATCGCGCTTGAGCACACCGCACATGCCGATGGGCTCGCCATCTTCCCGCCGTTCTACCAGATTTAAACCAAAGCCATGTGCTTGATAACTCGCAAGCGGCCCGTGACGGAGATACTCGATCGCATCTTGCTCAGTACGCACCTTTTTATCTGCGATATAGCGTATAAACGACGCCTCATTAAGCAGCTCCACAATAAACGGCGCATCGTCGAGATGAAACTGTCGCACATTGAGCCTTTTTGACCGGCATATCAGTGTCATAAACCACTCGCTTACTGAAACATTCTATCGCGCCATAATCGCATATTGGCGCGAATAAGTATCTACGCCGGCAACCAACACTGATAAAAATCAGTCTTCGCATGTTTGGGGTTAGCGCGAACAAATTCCCAGCCGTGCTGGCGATAAAAGGCTAACGCACGATGATTATCACGGCTTACAGAAAGCAACGCTCGCCGGCACCCCGCGTTTGCTAAGGTGGTTTCGATATAGCGCTGCAGCAAAGGGGCAAACCCGCGACCACGAAAAGCAGGTGCAAGGTAGATGAGATGCACATAACCCGTCTCAGGCTCGGTCGACGTACTGCGAAATTCAAGCTGCCCAGCCCATTCTCCATCGACAAAAATATGCCGATAAAACCACTCGGGCTGATTCATGCGTTCACTCACCCGTTCAAAATAGCCAGTTAGAAAGTCTTCAAACCCCTCATCGGAGCCAAAGCTACACACAAAAGCGTCCCGACGTGCAGCCACACAATTAGCAAAATCGGTTTCAAGATTGATGGGACGGAAAGTCAGGTGCATGGGTGTGCCCTTACGCTTTAGCGGCTATACGCGATAAATAACGATGGTATTCAGCCCAGGCTCTATTCGCTGATCTGGTAGTGACGCGTGACATTTTGCGTAACCGCTCCCCAATAGGATGATTTAACTCTCTCTTGGTGCTTATCAAAAGCTGAGCGATCAGTAAACTCTTCATAAACATCAAATCGCAGCGGGTTGTCCGAATGTTGCTGAACCTTAAAGACCAAACAGCCCGGCTCTTCCAACGTCAACTTTTCATGATTAACAAGCTCTCGCGTCACGGCCTGAAGATCAGCGTCTGGCACGAGAATAAAACCTTCTAGAATGACTTTTGACATATAGTTTATCTTTAAAATATCTCGTTAATTTGGTGAGGCCTTTAATATCGGAACCAGCCATATCGACCTAATGTGATTTTGGCGATAGTCACTAAAAACATTCTTTACAAAACCTAAGTAAAGGCCGTTTCTTTGACACTTGCACGCTCTAAAAACCTCGTTAACCAGTCAGCGAGGAGTGGCTGGCTTTCACCCCATTGCAGCTCCGGTAATCGAAAATCGATATAGCTCAGCGCAATGCCAGTAACAATCTGGCCAAGGTTAATGTCGGACTGCATAACGTCAGTATTCACCCTATCCTCCAGCGTCTGAAGGCACCTGACAATGGCATTCTGTCGACGAACTCCGAGTACTGTACTATCGCTCTCTTTCCCAAAGTGCTTCCGATTAATAACCGTCATAAAAGCTGCATCGGTAAGGCCCTGACTAAGCCCCGAGAGAGCAAGGACATCAGTGTCGTTGGGTGTGCCAAGCAAGCTGGGGGTCGAGGAAAGCCCGTCCAAGTATGACGCGATGAGAAGGGATTCTGATAAAGTCTCTCCCCTATCCGTTACAAGCACGGGAATTTTTCCGTTCGGATTGGCGGTAAACAACGCATTGTCATCCGCCCAAGGATCTACCCAGATGAGCTTCACATCATCCAACTGCTTTTCAATCGCGCAGATTCGGACAACTCTTGCATAAGGCGACGTTGTGTTCAGATACAGTTCCATATCAATTTTTCTCCATCTGTGTGGCTTTTCGAACGATAAGATATCGGGTTGATAGCAAGAGGACGCCGCTCGCCAGAATAGCGGCACCAATGCTGAATAAAGGTTCGTAGCTACCAAGTGACGCGTAGACGAATGCCAAAGCGTACCCGCCTGCTGCTTGAAATGCAGCGAACATGGCGGTCGCCATACCCCATATCTTTTTATGACCAGCAGGCCCCATAATCTCTGAAAGCCGCCCTGCTGTGAGCGCAACAATGCCGGGGATCATGGCTCCAACGACAAAGGATGAAACCGTGATACTGGCCATCGATACCGATATAACCGGTAATACCGTCGCGATGGACTTTGCTAGAAACCCTGACAGCAGAGCCCCGTGCCAGCCGAGCTTTTTGGCCGCCCTCCCGGCAATAAAAGGTCCGAAAACAGCACCAACACCCAGAACAGCCCATTGGAAACTCGCGATGCTCTGCCCTATACCGACTTCACGTGCAAGATAATCTACCCAGAAAACCGTATGGGGAACAAAGCCGACTCCGTCCATCGCATACGCCGCCATGACGATTCCGATGCTCCACTTCTGTGCAGCGGTTAAGCCCTCTGGCCCATTTCCTGAATGGGGAATAGCTGGTAATGATTTCAACCTTGCGAGAGCCCTATCGGCGATAAGGCCAGCTGCAACAGCAAGCACCCCGAGCCCAATCCAGGCTAAAACAAGCCCCACATTTAACAATAACGGAATCGCGGTGGCCGACAAAAAAGCCCCAATTCCGATACCGGTAAAAACCATCGCTCCAATAGCTGGTCGTTGTGACGCTGGCGTACTTGAGAGAGCCAGAGACGGACCGACCACCATCAAGGTTGCACCGGCAAAACCAGACACAAATCGCCAGATAAAGAACCACACGAAGCCGATCGGGCTCAGACAAAGAAAGAAGTTCAACGCGACTGCGATATAAGCGCCGCCAAGCACATAACGGAGTTTGTATCGCTCAGAGAGGGTGTGCGCGCCAATCGCTCCACCGAGATAGCCGAGCAGATTCGCGGCCCCCAAGTATGCCGCTTCCGTGGCCGTAAACCAGTTGGCTTCTACGAGTGCAGGAATAATTGGTGTGTAGGCGAACCGCGCCACGCCAATCCCCACAAATGTTGCCATCGCCCCAACGAGCAACGCAGAGAAATTGAATCTACTCGGTCTCATATTGTTATGCCCTCCATGGCGCTAAGTGTGCCAAGCTCACAGCGTTATTCAGACTGGGAGAGCCTCAGACTCATTTTTTAGATGCTTTGGGGTGTAGCGTGAATGAATAGGTATAGAGCAAACCCCATTGTTTCTCGCCCCCACCTCAAATACGCATCTTTCCAATGTCGTCTCGTTTTTACTTTATCCAATAGCTCGATATTTTCAGGGTCTAGCAACAACTCGCGTTCAGCAGCTAGCCAAAACGAGCTTTCAAACGTATCCCAATCTTGATAAGAAGAATGGACGACATAAGCGCATTCAAGGCCTAGTTGATTTCCTGCTTCTATGTTTTGAAGGTTTGAGCGTAACTCTATCGGGTCAATACCTGTTGCGAGTAAGTACTCTTTATCTGGTTCTTTTCGCCAATACGCATCCCCAAGTACAATTACGCCATTAGATGCTATGAGAGCCTTCATGTCAGACAATGCATGATCTAAAGCTGCACCAACATCGCCAAAAGCATGAGTAGAGCCTAAGCTAAAACACGCATCAAATACGCCCCTAGGCAGTTCAACATCTTTGAATGCTGCATTATGAAAGGTGACTTTATCTAAATAAGGCTCCAAGTTTTCCTTGGCTTTAGCAATCTCCCTTTCATCAATTTCAATGACTACCGCCCGACAGTTAAACTTTTCTAAAACGCTTTTAATTAATTCACCATTACCACAACCAACGTCTAAGACTAAAGAGTCCTCATTGAGCCATAGTTCACCCAGCAAGTTATCTATACAATTTGGGTTGATGGGATTGTTATATTTCATTATTACTTTCCATAGTATTTTTAATTGAAAACTGATATAAGCGTTAAAGTCAATAACGCCTAACGGAGATGAGAAAATTCGCCATTGTTAACTGTGTGCGTAAGATGATGGTGGTATTACGTTCGATGCTTAGAGACGGCGTGATGTGGGATAAAATCTCGCCAAAATTTAGGATTGACGATATACTCGTTTGTTATATTTCAAGCACGACAGAGTCAATAGACAACCTTGAGTTATCAGAAATATCCTCAACAAACTCAGCCCAAGTACCTCTCTCGACTCTGCGACTACAATAATGCGAAGTAGCCCTAATGAAGCCAATAGAGACGTCGTACAAATCTTGGATAAACTCTTCTATAGTAGCTTCGTTGTTGTCACCGTAGGACAAAAATATAGAGTCACGATAGTTCGCTTTACCACGGTATCTAAATGCCTGAATAAGGAAGTTAACTTGTCCTTTATCTAGTGCGCGATCGCGAACCTCGCGAGCAGCTTTCGTGCGAAAATTGTCAACACCAAGAGCTTTGAAATCACGAGAAGTTTTTACCCTCTCTTCTGTTTCCCACTTTTTATAACCATGAGTCCCCTTTAGATAGGAAACCAGTGCACCATGAGCAGTTTCATTGTCATAAGCTCTGTCATTCAGATCGAAATGGTTAGCACCTCTATATGCAGCAATCTCAGCATCAGCAGTTTTTGAAACTAAGCTAGTTAAAAAGAGGTTAAATGGATATGGGATAAGTTCTTTCTCCGCGATATCTGACTGCCAAACTTTTGCTGTGGCTGTATGAGTCTCTTGAATAGAGCCAGAAGATGCAGCAACCATCGCGCTAGCGGAAAAATAGACGCTGTAATACCAAGAAATGATGGCTGAACGGCATATGTCATATTTATCTTCGATATCTTCATTCATGCTTTTCAGAGATGAAAGATTATGTAAAGCCATCATTGCGTTCTCAAACACAAGCGTGTCAGCTTCACGATTGACAGGTCTACGTTGTACACGAGCATATAAATCATTTAATTTGTCATCGGCACAAGCGCTATCGTTAATGACTTCGGCAAGAGCCCTCATCCAGTTTACAGTCCCCTGAAACGCAAAGCGGGGCTCTGCCTGATCACCGGCTTCAAATAGCCTGTCTAATAGCCACTGACTCATGATAAACCTCCTGAAATATAACGCAAATTTCAGTTGGAAAATATATGGCACTACATTTTGGGAACCAAAATTCGTGACATGTATTTTGTCAATTGAAACGCCTTGTTAGATTTATGATATTAGCCCCATCAATTGCTCATAAATGGTTTTCCATCCAGCAGGGACATCGTCGTAACTTTCACCCCACGTTAAGGTCTCTCTATAAGCACGATACGGTTTTTCAGAAGAGGGCGCCGGATAATTTAATATATCTTCCATACAATTATCCAATACAAATAAATTATCATCATTATCTAGAGCTTGTCTAATCGGCTTATTATGAACTACAGCTCCAGCAACACCTAAATCTGAATCATGCATCACTATTGGTTCAACACCAACTGCTTTTAAGTAATTAATTAAAGACTTCAATACTGGTTTACCTCTCCCCTTTATAACTTCACAATTACAAATAACGGAATCATAAATTTCTTTTGGTAAACGTCTTGTAGTTTCTCTGATTACAATGTCTTCAGTATCACCTTCAACCAAAATTGTTCTATTACTAAAAAATGCTCTCGCAACATAATCATCAATTTTTAGTATCATTTTTACGTAACAATGTCATAAATTGTACGTCGCATTTGGTTAGCTGCAGATGGGTGAAGGAATATTTCTGGCTCTTCAAAACAAATGATTAATCCTCTTTCATTACGGACCTCTCGTTGTTCCTCCCAAATCTTTCTAAAGCGCAACAGGCTGAACACAGCTGACCGGATAATACCAGTGCCTTGATTAGCTACAGAGGTTTTAATATTACTTTCCATTTCAATATCAAATTGGGGAACTAATACATCATCAGGATTTGTTAAATTGGCTTGAACATGGACCGATGATTCAGGGAAAACACTGGACATAACGTTATTTAATTGAATTAACATTTTACCGAAATCTGAATCCCTGTCATTAGGATCTAATTCATTAGCAAGGTTGTTAAGATATACTTGTGCTTGCTCATAGTTAGCAGAAGAATCTCTTACATCTTTAAATAATTCTTTCAATGTCTTTTGAAGAGTACCACTTGATTTTGATAGTTCATATTCTCCAGAATCAGCTGGTATCAATAGATATCGAGGTAATCTACTCAAAACATTACCTGCTATACCTCCTGGATTTTTGAAAAATGTTTCATTTTCGGTTAAATCCCAAATTTCATCTATATAATCAAGTTTTTCCTTCAACTTTGCACTTATATTCCCGGAGATTTTATCAAAAGCTTCAAGAACTACATTTTCAGGTATACCTTTTTCTATTAATTGCTCGATTTTGGTAATTGATGAAAATTCATCTTTTAATATACGTTCATAAGCCTTTAAATATTGAGTAGGAGCTTTACCTGGTTCCCACTCTTTCTTATATATTATTGATATCCCTGTTTCATCACTTCCATCAGGAATAACATAATTATAAGTCCTCCCTTTGAATCCTCGCCAAGTACCTGACTCAGTACTTACATCTCTGAACTCAGCAAGCATTGTGATTCTTTCTACTCCAATTTCACAATCACCTGTTTCCTCATTTTTTATAGAATAGAAATCATCTATGGGTATTTGCTTGTTAGTTAATAAATGGTCAATCGCTTTTAGAAATGAACTTTTCCCAGCATTATTTTGACCAATAAGAAATGTTGCTTCGTTTAATTCAATTTCAACATCTAGCAACCTTTTGAAACCATTAACTTTTAAAGAATGAAGATACATTACATAAGTCCTTTTTAGGGAGAGGTCCGGAATAAATCTAACGCCCCATTCAGCGGCTTGTCCGCTGCAATGCTTTGTTATGCAATTTATTGTATGAAATGACAAAAGTAAATTTTGAATATGGAATATTGTTTAACCTAGTATTTGTTTCTTCAACCTCTGCTGAAAGGTCAATATTATGTAGTTCACAAATCAGTTTCGCAAAATAGAGCCCATAACCTCCGCCACTTGTATCAACGAGTTCAGCATTATTTCCCCTAAATCGTTTGTCGAAAATTCTTACCTTTTCTTCGCTCTTTAGGCTGGGTCCCATCGACTCGACTTTTATATCGAAAGAATTGCTGTACTCTTCAAAAAACACATCAATAGTTTGGTTGGAAGGAGAGTATTTAATAGCGTTCTCCAATATTACATGAGGTACGAAATCAAATATTGGAAACATATCTATATTTGTATGAAGTCGCCCTTTAAAAGGGGAAATTCGAACCCCAGCGTCTCTTGCATATATCTCTAGGCAATGCGAAGCCTTTTGAAATTTCTGAAACACTGATGCTTGGAACGGTGTAGATGCAGTAATGATTTTTGGATTGCTTTCAAAATCGTATATATTAAGACGGTTTGTAATTGAAGAGCTTGATGCAAATACTGTCTTCATTAGCTTTTCATAATCTAAACTAGATTTTTCTTTAGCGGTCAGATACTCTTCAGAGCTCCGCTTAATGATCAAATTATATTTTCTGACCTCATGTAGACAGAAGTCTACAAGATCCTTATCGAATTCTGCTTGAACTTCACTTTCGAAAAGTTCGCGCTCGATTGATTTCGAATTTGCTACGCTTTCCAAAATAACATTCGGAGGTATTGCTGGAAGAAAGGCGTTAGAGTTTTTTATTTTGCTTTTAGTATAGTGCCCAGATATTCTCACTCCAGAATATATGCTTTCACCAGAGTTATATGAAGAAAGTCCAGCAGGGCATTCATGAAATCCTTTTAAAGCTTTTATTCGTTCATAGTATTTTTTACACGTTTTCTTCTTTTGTTTAGAACATACATCGGGAACGCTTGAAAAGCAGCCACCCTCCAACTGTTCAGATTCCTCATTCCACACTGGTATTGCTGATATTTTTCTCATACTCCGAACACCATTTTAAATAAAATACTAGCAGTGAAGCTGGAAATGACCGCTCTAATATCACCCTCCAAGCCTTTAACAGTAGATTTTTTCGCAAACGTATCTTTATCGCCTTTTAATACCGCTTCAATAAACTCTTGCTCTAGCTGAAAAACAACTTTAATTGGAACTTCTTTTTCAAGAAGAAAACTTCTCATCCGCTTCCATTGCTCAATGGGAGAAACCACTTTATTAATTGTTTGATCAAGTAGAGATACCCATGCATCTGAGTCTACATCTTTAGTTAATGTGAAGTCTGCTAAGGAGAAGAACTTATTGTAAGTTGCGTCGAATTGTTGGCCTGTATAGGCAACCACAACTTTTTCGGGGTAATGACTTTTGATTTCTTCGATAATATGTCCCCCTTCATATTTCGATCCAAACTTCTTGCCGACGCCTTTGATATCACAAATAACCACGGGGTAATCACTGACGGCTTTAATATCCTCAATATCGTTCAAAACTCGAATATTAAAATTGTGATTTCTAATGATTTGTTCATATTCAAGCCCCTGATCGTCAATACACAAGATTGAAACCGAAGATCTTTCCACTTTCCTTGATTGAACGACTGTTTTTAGCTCAGTCAACTGTCTTGTTTTTCCAATTATAAACATACGTTTCCTTTAGAACTGTGGGGGACTCTTGCATAACATTGTATTAGTGCGCGCGCTCGATTTTCCAAAACCGTTACACGCGTCTTTTTTCATCTAACTACTTATTATTAAACACATTTACAGCAATTAAAGCAATCAGCTCGTCTGCGAAAGTGTGCATGCCGCCTATCACGGTTGAGGCGTTCACATTATCCCGAAACGATGCCAACTAACTCATAACGCGTTACCACGCAGGAGCGTGGGAACGAGGTGACTAGCCCGCAGCGACAATGAATTGGCTTTATCCCCCACGCTACCGCCCTCTGGTTGGCGGCGTCCAAAAGGCCTTACAGGGCGATTTTGCGGGCTAGATTATCAGACGCTGGGTAATGTGTTTAGGCAAAGGGGTCTAAAATGTTGGTGAGGTCAGGGTTTGGGGATTTTTGGGGGCATAAATGCAAAAAAGCCGCTGAATAATCAGCGGCTTTTCGGTATGTGGCGGAGAGATAGGGATTTGAACCCTAGAAGCGCGGCGTATATTATTGGGTTCGCTGTGGCTTGTAAACCCTTTATTTGCGGCTTTTGGTCTGTTCGCTCAAGCCGTGATCAGGTTGGCGATATTGCTAGCAAAAGGCGATTAGCTTACCACCAATCGCCCTACTTTACTGAGACACTTTAACCGAGTCTCGTTACCGCGCAGTACTTATAGCGCGATAAAAATACCCGCCAGTGCGGCACTCATTAGGTTGGCAAAGGTGGCGGCAATCACTGCGCGCACGCCTAAGCTTGCCACATCTTTGCGACGCTCAGGCACCATCGCACCGATAGAGCCGAGCTGAATGGCAATCGAGCCGATATTCGCAAAGCCACACAAGGCAAAGGTCACAATGACTTGGCTTTGTACCGACAAGTTCGCTTTGATATCAGCAAACGATAAGAAGGCAACAAACTCGTTAAGCGCAATTTTCTGGCCAAGTAAGTTACCCACGGTGAAGATCTCGTGCACCGGTACACCGGTGAGTAGTGCCAGCGGTGAGAACAGGTAGCCAAACAGCATTTCTAGGCTTAGACCGTCAATGTCGACCAACTCACCTAAACTACTCAGCCCAGCGTTTAGCATCGCAATCACGCTGATAAAGGCCACCAGCATGGTGCCCACAGCCACCGCGACTTTCATGCCGTTCATCGCGCCGCTGGCGAGGGCGTCAATCGCATTGGCTTGGTCGCTGTCACTGATCTCTACATGGTTTTGTTCTGCGGGCGTCTGTGTTTCAGGCACAATGATCTTTGCCATCAAAAGCCCACCGGGGGCAGCCATAAAGCTCGCGGCAATCAGGTATTTCAAATCCACACCCATCGCCGCATATCCGCCTAACACACTACCGGCGACCGAGGCCATGCCTCCCACCATCACAGCGAAGAGCTCAGAGCGTGTCATTTGGCTAAGAAAAGGGCGAACTACCAAAGGAGATTCGCCCTGAGAAAGAAAGATGTTGCTGGTTGCCACCAGAGACTCTGCTCGGCTGGTGCCGAGTAATCGCTGTATGCCACCGCCGAGAAGTTTAATAACCCACTGCATAATGCCGAGATGATAAAGGAGGGATATCAGCGCACTGATAAAAATGATTAGCGGCAGAACTTTAACAGCGAAAATAAACCCATCGTTGGCGAGAGGGCCAAACACAAACTCAATGCCTTCGTTGGCAAATGAAAGCAGCTTCGCCGCGCCATTGCTCATAGAGCCCAGCATGGCTTGTCCTACTGGAATGTAAAGCACCAGTGCGGCAAAACCCGCTTGTAGGCCAAATGCCCCAAGCACTGTACGCCAGTTGATCGCTTTACGGTTAGAGGAGAACGCATAGGCGCACAAAAACAGAGCGACGATGCCGGCCGCACTATAGAGAAGTTGCATAAATAGAATACCTTGCCGTGTTGTGTTGCACTTGCGGTACAGATGAGTACGACACGCTGCCAAGGTGGCAAGAGGTTCCATCATGCGTTTCATCGTACCGCGGGTTCGGTGAAGGTGGGCCCAACCTTGGACACTTTTTCTTCAGCCGCGAATCGCGACACAGCCACTCTTTGCCTTTGGGCTGGCGAAGAGCGCATGTTGGGCGGGCATTCTATTGTGATTTGAATCGCATTTCCAGCTAAATTTGGCCTTTGATCACATTTTATTCTCAGCCGCTCACTGAGCGCTACGACGATGGTCGGATAGGCTGCGAGACGGTTTTTTGGCAAGATTGATTGACAC
>NZ_MUFO01000062.1:0-11029 GCF_001995345.1 Salinivibrio sp. IB872
CGCCGGCGCGCGCTGCCTCAATGGCGGCGCCGGCGCGCGCTGCCTCAATGGCGGCGTTGAGCGCGAGTAGGTTGGTTTGCTCGGAAATATCATTAATTACGTTCACCACATCGGAGATCTTCTCGCCTTCCTCTAGTAGCTTGTGCATTTCGGCGTTGACGTTTTCCATCTCAGAACGCATGTTGATGATCTCAGACGCAGAGCTTTCGATGGTGTGATACACCTGATTGACCAAATCAGTTGCCCCCTGCGCGTGGGTTGCCGCGTCGTTCGCGGTATCTGCAACGGTCGCAATCGACTGGTTCATCTCAGTCGCTGCTGCTGCAACCGTAGAAAGGCTTTGTTTTTGTTGCTCGAGGCGTTCGGCGTTTGTCCGTGCCATCTGTCCGCTTTGTGCTGCGACTTCAGCCAAATTGATTGAAGCCTGCGTCACTTCGTTGACGATTTCGCGCAACGAAGCTGTAAATTGATTGATGTGCTCGGTGATCTTCGCGAATTCTTTATATTTGGGTTCCGGGATCAATTTAGAAAGATCGCCATCGCCACTCGCTAGCTCGCGGACGCGTTCGGTGAGATCGTTAAGTGGTTTTACCACGGTCGCGGTCAGGGCTAAGATCAAAAACACAATCATCACCGCATCAAGCACAAGCAGCTCGATAATATTGCGATATAGGGTATCGGCGAGCGCCGCTTCTAAACGGTCAGTGTTATAAAATACCTGTACCGTACCGACTTTATTGGTCTCTCCGTACTCGGTGAAAGACAGTTCACTCTCTTCTTTAGGCATGGCTTCATAGTAAGCCTGCTGATCGGCGCCAATGTCGACGGGAGGGCGCTTTTCTCCATCTTCTGAGAGAGGGCCGAGGCGTAAAAACAGGATGGCTTCGCCTTGGTTATCTAACACCCGAACGCCTTTGATGTCGGGGGCTTTTAACTCGGCGGAGATCGAGAGCTTGGCCGCTTCAAGGTCAAAATCCCAAATTGCTTTGGGCAAGCTCAGTTTCATACGATTGGTGGCGTTGTCCACTGTGGCGACAAGTGCGCTACTGAGTTCCTGCTTGGTGCTTTGGTAATCAATGTAACTTGATATCCCCAACACGACCGAAACAGCAATAACTACTTGCGTTACAAATATTGCTTTCAGACTTTTAAACATAGCGTTCATCTTCCATTTTTTTCCGCGCCCAGTGGTACAGCAGTGCTTTCCCACTTAACTTTGGTGCAGGGCCACCTAGTTACCTAGGTGGCTTTGCATAATCTGTTCGATATCAATTTTTTTCAGGCCTTCATTGACGATGTCACGCCATTTTCGTCCCTCTTCATTGTCGGCAAAGGCAATGTAGAGCTTTTTGTCGACAAGAAGCTTTTTGTTCATCTGTAGCTTGTCTTTCACAGCACTCAGTGCAGGGTCATTTTCTTTAAGGTAAGCCAGCACGTTGGCATCGACGACCGCCAGCGGCAGGCGTTCGCGGCCGACTTTCTGCAAATTTTGCGTGTCGTTGGTCACAGCAGACGATTTAAGTGTGCCATTGGCAATCCGTGCATCTAGCTCCGGCGTGTTCACATAGCCACGTACCACGCCAATCGTGTGCGAAGCCAGATCATCCAAAGAGGACCACTCGATCGGTTGATTGGTGTTTTCGACAAAACCAAGGGGTCCAGTGCCTATCGGGTCGGAAAAGAGTAACTCGTCAGTCTCGTAGTAATATTCGGGGAAATATCCAGCATATTGGGCATCGTTTTTGACCAAGTACACGGTGCGAGACCAAGGATAAAACTCAACATTGAGCTCATGTCCCATCGCTTCAACTGCAGCCCYAACCACCGCGACCGATGCACCTTGTTCGGGTAGGCTTTTGCCGGAATAGGGCGGCCAATCAAGGGATGGCATGGTGAGTACGTCTGCACGTACGGTCGCAGAGGCCAGAATACAAACCGAGAATGCCATGGTGAACAAATGCTTGAGCATAGTTCCTCCGATTTTTTGGGTGCTTATATCAGCATAGACGAAAAAAAAACGCTGAGAAAAATGATCGACATTTAACGTTTTGGCTTGGCTGTTCTCCAAACAAAATTGACATTAAGGTTATGGTTTTATTGGGTTTATGTGATGCTCTTATTAACAAAGAAAGATAGCGTTTGGTGTGCAAAAAACTAAGCACATCAAGGTTTGTCTATAAAGTTAGCGCTTTTAAGATAAAAGTTAGCGCTTTTAAGATAAATGGTGGACAAAAAAGCGCCGCTACGGAAAGCGGCGCTGATGAGGGTGAGTGATTAGTTGCGAACCAAGCTCACACCTGAGTAGTTTGAGTAGCCGCGCACCATGACATGGTAGGTTTCACCAGCTTGTGCATTGACAGTGCATGATTCTTCATTGCCATATTCAAAAGGACGGCAGTCCCAATCGCTTGTGGTGGGGGCGCTACCGGCTTTTACATATAAGTCGGCATCGCCTGTACCACCACTCATGGTGACGTTTACCGAACGGTTGCTGTCAACAGTGAAAGTGAATAGCTCAGAAGAACCACGGCTACCACTCAGGCCGGTTTTTGGCTCGTTAGGAAGTAACACCGAACCTATGTTGTCATCAGAGCAAGCAGAGGTGTTAACACCGACGGTATTAAAGGCTGCAACCACATCGGCTTCGTTGTAGTTGAGATCTTTTGCGGCCTTAACGACACCACAACCACCTTCATCAAAGGTACTATTGGCTGTCCAGTAAAGTTGGTTGGCAACGGTGAAGACTTCAAAACCTTTGCGGACATCCCAGTTTGGTGTATTTGCAAGGAGGTAGAACGCACGGTTAAAGACACCGCTTGAATAGTGCACGTTCATGCCTGAGTAGTATTGATCGACATGGTCAATCGATTTGCCGTCGCGAGAAGGCTGTTCAAAGTAACGCAAACCGCCCGAACCTTTGAAGATATCCGCACCGACAATCCAGTCTACGTCGCCATGCATGTAGAACTCAGCCGCTTCACCGGCGATATCAGAGAATGCTTCGTTAATACCACCCGACATGTTGCGGTATACCAGTCCAGAGTTTTGCTCCGTGAAACCGTGGCTGACTTCGTGGGCGCTAACGTTGATATCGACCAATGGATAAAACGTTGATTGACCGTCGCCGAACGTCATTGAGCTGCCATTCCAGAAGGCATTTTCATAATCCTTGCTGTAATGGACTCGCATCGTCAACTGGAACGTCAATGGTGCCGTGTTCATCCAATCTTTGTACATATTGAAAACGACATGACCAAAGTAATGCGCGTCATTCAGCGGGGAGTATGCGCCGTTAGTGTATTTTGTATCGTTGTAGTTGGTGCCATCTGGACATGGGTATGTAAACGCGTTGGTGCCTGATGTGCCGTGGTTCAGGTTAACCGTTTTGACGTTGTCGGTTTCCATGGTACACACATCGCCCACTTTATCGACGGGGAAGTCATCATAATCAGTGCCATACAGATATTGGCCCGTCTTTTCATTACCCCCTGGACCGGTACCACCGGCGGTTGCATGATTGATCCCATCCCACTGGCTGATGATTTCACCGGTTTCCGCATCAACCGTATAGAAAGGACGCTTAGGCTCTTCTGCGGCGACGAAGAAATCCACGATATACACGAGCTGTGCTTTTTGATTTTCATCGAGTTGAACAACCAGTCTGGTGTTCTCATTTTCAAAGGGAGCGGCAGTGAGAGTGGTCTGGCTCTGTGTGAAGTGTGCTTTCGCAGCCCCTAAGGCATCTTGGCTATTCAATGCAGGCGCGACTGTCATGATGTCTTCAGTAAGGCCTTGTGCCATAGTGCCGTAAACATTGCTGCGTTTTCCGGCTTTTTCAGTGGCAACCACATTGGTATCTAGTACAGGAACGCCTTGGTAGGTTTGCTGATAGCGAACTTTGACTTTACCGTTAGGCAGCGTGACGCGTTTTACTTCTTTAAAACCTAGCGGGTTGGCTGACGAGCCCATTGGGGCGTATACACCGATTGGTTGGTCGAGAACCTGACTCAGAACGGTGTCATCGGTCACATTAATTAGCTCTGCGCTAAGTGCAGGTGTGCTTGCAAAAACCCCTGTGGTGACTAACCAAGTCAACTTGGATAATTTCATTTTTATTGCCCTATTTTTTTGTTGAAAGATTCCTTTCTCCCCAACGGCTTAATAGGAAGACGAGCGTGCTGCTCGTCCATCAAACGTGGCTTATAGATAACAATATTTACAAGGCTTTTTGTTTTTTGCTTGTATAGATTTTGTTACAAAAAGGTGGGTTTTTATGATGTTTATGAGAGAGAGGTCTCGTTTTATGTTTCTGATTTTAATCGATATTATTATCTATTAATAATTAAGTGACAAAAAAAGCGTACAGAATAAATGACTGTTTTGTTTTGAGAGGTTATCCGCAAGTTTTATGAATGTTATTGTTATGTAAAACAAAGATAAAGGCCACAAATTAAGTGACCTTTATGTCAGTATTAAAAGCGGAACGAACCCAGCGATTCATGCCGTTACGGGTTGGTAATACGACGCCATAGACACACTCTATTCCCGGTTTGCGTTTGAGTAAGCCACGTATAACGACAGTCGTTATCGTAGCTATAGCGGCCCGTTTGTATACGATAACTGCCTAATACCGCATCTTGCATGGAGACGAAACGACCATTTTTGAGTAACGAGAAATGTAAGTGAGGTCCGGTCGAGGAGCCTCCTTGGCACAATGCCACGGAACGCTGGCTGGCGTAGGTGCCGAGTTTGGTATTTTTGCCCACCCACTGATTGTTGCGCACTTGAATGCCGTCCATGTGATAGTAATTGGTTGCCCAACCATTATCGTTAGTGACCCGCACTTGGCAGCGCGATAGTACGGTGACATAACCATCGTGGGCGGCAGTCACACTGTAAGTGGTGCCTCCCCATTGCGGCCAATCATAAGAGACATCAATAGAAGAAAGCGGAAAACCGGATCCTGAATGGGCATGTGGGCCATTTGGGATCCAGGCGTAGCCTTGTCGCCACGGCCATTGCATAAACCCTGCAGGTGGCGCAATCAAGCTGCGTGATGAGATGGCATATTGCCCTAGGGGTTTTTGGTCACCAAACCATGCTTGGTAACGTGTCTGCCATGTCTGCCATGTCTGCCAGTCACTCGGAGAATGGAGAGTGCTGACAAGAGCCTGTGTGGCATGTCCCAGCGTGGCATTAGAGGTCTGCGTGTTGGGCTGATAAAGCAAAGCGGACAACGTGGATGCGGTTTGCTCGATGGCCTGTAGCAACTTCAGTTCGCTGATCCGATCGAGGGTGATATCCTGCTCTAACTCCGGCGCATTGGTTATGAGGGTGGTGATCAATATACGTGGATCAATCCCTGATGCTCCGCTCCAATGCATAATAGCTTCGCTCACCGGTTGCCAATGTGGCAATTGCTCGGCGAGAAAATCATCAATGTTAAATGGGTGACGGCGCGGTTGAAAGAGCAGATCGGTTTCGGTGACAAGCTGGTTTGGCACCCCAACGTCCTCTAAAACAGCAGCCGAACGCATGGGTGTATGGTTTGCGATCAAAGTATGTGCGTGCGCAGCGCTAGTGCTCACCATCAAGCAGGCGAGTACGAGACGAGATAAACGAAACATGACTAGCTCTCCTTTCATTTAATGAAAAGTAAGCTTGGCAAGGGGTGTCTATTTATCTAGTCATTTGGTTGATGTTGCGAGTGCGTAGAAAGCGTGCGTGTAATTGTTTGCACGTAGCACATGAAGGCTGTGATGCAGGCCGATAAATAGCCTGCATCACAGCAAAATAACTAGGGTGTCCGTTTGTCGTTGGGTGGTGAGTTTTTAGCCATCGGTGCGGTGTTTTGTGGCCAAAACAAACAAGCAGGATGTTGCTTAACTTGGTTAAATACAGCGGTGCGTACGGACTTGATGTCGAGCTCACAACTGCGTGAGCGAAGTGCCACAAATAAGGCCAATCCGAAGCTCACCCACAGGTTGATAAACCCAATCATCAGCACAAAGAACAGGCTAGAAAGAAAGGCCAACACACCGTGAAAATCGCTCACATGCGCGTAACCAATATTGGCGGAAGAGAAGGCGACATGGCGAATATCCAAGGGAACATCGATTAAGTAACCCACATAACTGGTCATGCCGAGCAAAAAGCCAAAGATCAGGTTGCCGCCCAAAGCGCCGTAATTATCGTGAATATAAAAGGCGACCTTCTCACGGCGTGACTCAGGCACAATGTGCATGAGTGGATGGGCGACAAGGCGATCTTTCAGTTCAATGTAGTCGGCGCGATTATCTAGAATGCCCGTAATGATCCCAGATAGAAACAGCCACACACCAGCAATCGCGGCGTAGAGCCATGCCATGCCACTGAAAGGCATAATAGACTGTTTCTGATAGTCAATTTGCTCGGGTGACAACAACGCATCGCTGAAAAAGTGCATAAATGCCCAACTGACCAGCACACTACAGCTAATGGCTGCGACAATATTGCCCCACACGGCGAACCACTGGGAGCGATTAACATCGATCAACAAGCGGGCGAGCTTTTTACTTCGTGTTCGCCCTTGCTTATTCTTCTCCACATGGGCAGCAAAATTCGCCGCTGTCATGGCTGGTTGCTTGGTCGCAATCGTAAAATGCAGCACATGCACCAGCATAAAGCCGACACCGTAATTTAAACTGACCAGAAAGGCGCTTTTAAACGGCGACAATTGCAGCGTATCAATGTAGATTTTTACCCACGCAAGCAGGGCTATAATCACGCCCGCGCCGCACGCGCCCTTCAGAATATTGAGATAATCCTTTTTCGTTTTGGCAATATAATGCTCACCATGATTGCTTTTGTTTTGCGTCACGCTTTGCGAGAAGGTGCGTGTGCTTTTGCGGTAGATGGCACGCACGCTGTTGCGCTCCGTGACTGAGGTGAGCAATTGTTGCCACAAATTCAGGACACAGCGTGCCTTTTGATGTGGGTGACGAAAATCAAGGATTTGAAATAAGAGCACCATGCGGTTGAGGGTTTGATCTAAACGCTCAAGCATGTGTGACGCGTGTGTTGAGAAGCCAAACTGGCTGATCCCACGGGTGCGGATCCGTTTTACTTGAAGCTGGCACTGTTCAATCATTACCCAGAAGTGCGCGGTATCCACCGAATCAATCTCGCCTTCTTTGATGGTTGCCACCAATTGACTGGTTTCGCGCTGCAGGGCAATAAACGGCGAATCCACTTCGTTCAAACGGCGATCGATCCGCAGTAGCTCAGGATCGAGCTCTTCCGCTGCAATCCAAATCGCTAACATTTCCAGCGAATAACAAAGCTCACTTTTAATGTATTCGCCGGTGGTGCGAATGGCTTCAGGCGATGCGCTTTTCACCAGCAAGCGGTAGAGCTTAAACCAGCATTTAGACGAGATAGCATTCACCCAAGCTTTATCTTCGCCTCCAACGAAATAGCTTAATAAATCGTTGATATCGTTGCAGCGTTTGGGTGGTGGATTGATCTTGTTGTAAAGCCGGCGAAAGATTTCCGTCACCAATCCATTTTTAGAAAATATGCCCAATTGGACAAAAGCCGGAGACAGCTTAATGGTTTTGGCTTCATTGCAAATACTGTTTGCAAACAAAGATGCCTGAGAGGGGGAATTGGCAAGGGCAAGGACAAGTTGCTCAAGACGCAATTCTGCGAGTTCGGGCTCACCTTCACGAAGATAAGTAAAAAATACATTAAGACGCTCTGTGTCTGTTTCACACAGAGAAAAACCGTCTATCACTTTAAAAGCCGGTGTTATTGCAGGCATAGATTTTCTTATCAGTCGATAATAAACGCGCGCGTAGTCTACAAGAGCGAGAAAGCAGGGGGAAGCAAAAGCGCTCATTGGCAGTATGGCACAATGCAATCACGTCCTTTATTTTTAGCCATCGTGACATAATGCTGTCTACTTATTGATACCTTAGACACAATGTGTGCCTATACTCATCACATTATTAGTCATGCGAGTCAATAAAAGGAGACACGGATGAATAAGTATGGTGCAGAGTTTTTTGGAACATTTTGGTTAGTTTTGGGTGGGTGTGGTAGTGCAGTATTAGCAGCAGCCTTTCCAGAGCTGGGGATTGGATTACTCGGCGTATCGCTTGCCTTTGGTCTTACCGTATTAACGATGGCGTTTGCCATTGGACATATTTCCGGCTGTCACCTGAATCCAGCGGTGTCCATCGGCCTATGGGCGGGAGGGCGTTTTCCCGCCAATCAACTGCTCCCTTACATTATTGCCCAAGTTTTAGGGGGGGTAGCGGCTGGTGGCGTGTTGTACCTGATTGCCAGTGGACAAGCCGGATTTGATGTCTCGAATGGATTTGCCGCGAATGGTTATGGTGCGCATTCACCGGGCCAGTATAGCTTAACCTCGGCGCTGATCTCGGAAGTGGTGATGACCATGATGTTTTTGGTGGTGATCCTCGGTGCCACCGACCAACGCGCCCCTCAAGGTTTTGCACCGATTGCCATTGGGCTGTGTTTGACGTTGATCCACCTTATTAGTATTCCCGTGACTAACACCTCGGTGAACCCGGCCCGTAGTACAGGGGTAGCGCTTTACGTGGGCGATTGGGCCACTGCACAATTGTGGTTATTCTGGGTTGCCCCCATCGCTGGCGCGATATTGGGCGCTTTCGTATACCGCTTTATCGGTAACGAAAAAGAATCATGAGTTTGGTCCGACGCTCGACGGCGGGCCAAACGAGGCCTTACGACTGAAAAGATGTTGCCGGCGAACCGGCGACATCTTATTCCTTTATGTGACAAGCATTTATTGGGAATCACGCACACTGGCAGGACGAGGTGGCCAGGCTTGCTTAGGCGGTGCAAAGGATGGCTGGCCTAATACCGGCGAAGAGAGCACGTAGATCCCATGATTAGTGAATAGCCAAAATAAGTTACGGTCATATTCCACATAGACACTGTGTGACAAATTCCCCATCGCATAACTGGCAACGTCATCTTCCTTGAACGGGGGCACGAAGTAAGCCGCAATCGTAGGTTGTTGTGGGTCACGAACATCGAACACCTGCAGGCCAGCGTTATAAAAATTATAGGGAAGAATACCTTGGCGACCGATACCGGGCTGGGTGTAAGCACCGGTACGTTTTGGCCCGAAGCTGCCGCGACGTTGACAAAAATCCGTAAAAGCAGCCTCTTTTGGCGGAATTGGACGTGGTAAAACGCCGACTTTTTTCGGTTGAGCGGGATCCGACACATCAATAATATGCACGTCTTTATAGGGTTCAAAACACTCCTCATTAAGCGGATAACCGCTAAAGTAGACGAGGCCTGTTTGTTCGACTTGTGATACATCGATAAAGTCGCCCTCCGTCCCCGCGACGCTTGGCTCAAACTCGAGGTGACTCACCACTTGCATCTGCGCTGGATTGGAAATATCCACCACATAGAAACCGAGCCCGCCCATCGCGGCATAGCCATATTTCCCGCCTTCTTCGACCGGTGTCGGAATAAACAGCGACATACGAGCGCCCATCCAAGAGGTACGATTCCCAGCGCGAGGGTTGTCGAGATATGCTTTTTGATGCGCGGGTTCATTAAGAATTTGCCCCGGCACTGCCAATTGATCCATAAATACTGGATTGGCCGGATCAGACATATCCCACGATTGATAACCCGCAGAATATAAATCATTGCCATATTCGGTTAATGCATAACTGGCATCGGGGGCGGCCGCAACAATCATGGTCTTTCCCCCAAACCAAGTGGGAATATCGCGAACGCCCGACCCTTGTTGTTCACCTACCTTAGCGTCTGGGTGGTTAATATCGGTGCTTCGCTCTGCGATTAATGTCCATTGGTCAGGAAGTGGGCCATGCATGTCATACACCTTAAAGCCTTTTAAATGCTTGGCATGACGGATTTGTGCGACTTTTTCCGGCTGGGTGAATTTATCTTTCAACAGCCCGAAGCGACGGATCTCAAAGGCCTGCACCATCACATAATTTTGCCGAGCCTCGCTCCACTGTATGCTGGCCGCGCCAAACATATCACCACTGGGGTAGGGGTTCACTTCTTCCCCTTGAGGCCCATTTGGCCCCCATTGCTTACCGCGGGTATACAACAACTTCAGTTCTTTTGGGTTTGTAATATCAAAGATCTTTAGATCGCGTCGCACATACTGATACAGATACCGCCTGCCATAAAAATCGACAATATTTTGCCAAGTGTGGAAGGGCTCAACCGTGATGGGGTAATAGGCCTCGAGCGTCATATTTTTGCTATATGTTTTGTCATCCCAATAATCGAGTAAACCGTCAAAAGGCTTGGGTGAGTAGGCATGGTAGGTCTGCTGAGGATGAATAAACTGACCCGTTTTTGGGTCCATGCCATAGCTAGTCGGGTCCGGATCGCCTGGCTTGTGGTTTCCTGTTAACGCGACAACCTTTTTAAGCCAAGGATCATGAATGGTATCTTGAGTGCCTTCAGCGCTTGTTGCCGATAGCGCGACGGTGGTGGATAAAAGTGCGAAAAGGGATCGCCATCCCTGCTTGTATATGGTGTGATGTCGCATAACAACGTCTCCGTGTTGTGTGGGAAAATAGACCAATACCCGCCATATATTAAATTGGTTTCATAAAATTACTGCGATAACCCCCTGATCCTATTATTTTTGTAGGCAAAGCCATTTCAGCCACGCCCCCGCACAAAACCTGCTGTCGCTAACATTTTGGACAATTAAGCACGAAAAAATCAGCATGGCTTTGATAAGCTAACCGGACAACGCTGACGGAAAGGGTGTGTTAGGTACCGAAAACTGATCGGCGGTAGCGTGAGAAATACGAGATAGATAACCCCAGGGAAAACGCATGAAGATCCGCGGCATGCCTGGGCTAGCGATTTAATGACTTAATTGTCAATTAAGGATGAAAATCGTGCGTTGAACCATGTTTATTAATTAAAATGAGTGAAAATAAAGGATCAATTTGTTGATCATTTTCAGTGCGATTTAATGGTCTCCTAACGT
>NZ_MUFO01000063.1:0-10934 GCF_001995345.1 Salinivibrio sp. IB872
AATAAATAAACTCGAAGTCGATGGCACGGTCGATTTTACGAACAAGATGGTCTTTGGGAACAAGTTGTTCCATCGTCACCATTTCAAGTTCATATTGGTGTGGAGAAGGTTCTTGAAGCATACCGGAGCATCCCTATTGCGACACTCCTATTAGATCAAAGGTCTAGCTCGAAAGCTAGACCTTTGTCAGCAGTCTGAGGCGCCGTATCAACGGCGCTTATTTATTTTGGTTTAACATCGCTTTTAGGTTCGCGATCGCGGCTTGTCCCTTCTCCATGCGCTCTTGTTGTGAAACGGGCTTTTTGTTCATCTCCCATTCCACATCCTCAAACGGCAATTCGTCGAGAAAACGGCTGTGCTGCGGCTTAATCAACTCGCCAAATTGGCGACGCTCTTTACAGACTACAAAAGTCAGCGCTTTTTGTGCCCGCGTGATCCCCACGTACGCCAAACGCCGCTCCTCATCGATATTGTCTTCGTCGATACTCGACTGGTGAGGCAACAAGCCTTCTTCCATACCAATCATATACACATAGGGAAATTCGAGCCCCTTAGACGCATGTAAGGTCATCAGCTGCACTTGATCGGCATCATCATCGTCTTCACCTCGCTCCATCATGTCGCGCAGCGTAAGGCGCTGAACCACTTCTCGTAAACTGCGCTCGATGTTGTCCGGATTGTCGCCCTCTAAATCAGCCACTATCCAGCTGTAGAGATCCGAGACATTTTTCATCCGCATTTCCGCCATTTTGGGGCTGGGCGAGGTCTCATATAGCCAATCTTCGTAATGGGTATCACGCAACAACGCCCTTACTGCGGCGACTGTATCGCCACGTTCAGCCTGATCGGACAATTCAACAATCCAACGTGTGAACGCCTGTAACGAGGCCAATCCTCGGCCCGACAAATGCTGCGTCAGTCCTAACTCGAAGCTCGCCGCAAACAAGCTTTTGCCTCGCTGGTTTGCGTAGCTACCCAGTTTTTCCAACGTGACAGGGCCGATTTCGCGTCGCGGAGTATTCACAATACGTAAAAAGGCGTTGTCATCGTCTTGGTTGGTCAGCAAGCGCAAATAAGCCATGATGTCTTTAATTTCTGCGCGGGCAAAAAAGGAGGTGCCGCCCGATATTTTGTACGGGATGCGGTTTTGCATCAGCGCTTTTTCGATGAGACGAGACTGATGATTTCCGCGATAAAGGATGGCGTAGTCTTTATACTGGGTGCGTCCCAGAAAGCGATGGCCAATCAGCTCACCCACCACACGCTCGGCTTCATGTTCTTCATTTTTCGCCGTCAATACCTTTAGCATGTCCCCATCAGGTAATGCTGAGAAAAGCGTTTTTTCAAAAACATGCGGATTATTGGCAATCAAAATATTGGCGGCACGCAGTATACGGCTGGTTGAGCGGTAGTTTTGCTCCAATTTCACCACGTGCAAGCGCGGAAAGTCTTGCTGCAGGTAAACGAGATTTTTCGGCTGGGCGCCTCGCCATGAGTAAATCGACTGATCGTCATCCCCAACCACCGTAAAGCGCGCACGCTCGCCCACCAGCAGTTTTACCAACTGATACTGGCTGGTATTGGTATCTTGATACTCATCTACGAGCAGGTAACGAATGCGTGCTTGCCAGCGCTCCCGTACCGCTTGATTCTGACTAAGTAACGCCACCGGCATCAATATCAAGTCATCAAAATCCAACGCATTATACGCGCGCATTTGTTTTTGATAACGCGCATAGCAGGCAGCGAATAGCTGATCGCGCTCACCTTGCGCCTGCGCCAGTGCCTCATCAGGCCCCAGCATCGCATTTTTCCAATTCGAGATGGTATGCACTAATTGACGCAGCAAGTCTTTATCATTATCCAGCTCATCTTCGGTCAAGGTTTTAAGCAAGGCCAATTGGTCTTGGTCATCAAAGAGCGAAAAGCCCGCCTTGAGCCCCAAGGTTTTATATTCTCGCCGAATGATATTCAGACCTAGGGTGTGGAAGGTTGACACCATCAGGCCACGCGACTCTTGCTTGCCGAGCGTTTGCGCGACACGTTCTTTCATTTCTCGCGCTGCTTTGTTGGTAAAGGTGACCGCCGCAATATGACGCGCTTTATACCCACACTGTTGAACCAAATAGGCGATTTTGTGGGTAATAACACGTGTTTTTCCTGAACCGGCTCCCGCTAAAACCAAGCAAGGGCCGGAAATATGGCGCACCGCATCGGACTGCGCGGGGTTAAGTTTCATGGTGACAACGCCTCTTTTTAACCTGAGTTGGCATTGTAGAGGGAAACACTCACATGTCTATCTTACGCGCGCTTGTCACAAAGATTAACTACACTTTGCGCTTGTCACTCGCGCAAAAAACAGACTAGAATGAATGAACGTTCATTCACTATTGATACCATGCACAGTATGGATAAACGCACCCAAATTTTGTCAGCCACTGAGCAACTCATTGCGACACGTGGGCTCGATAAAGTCTCGATGCAGCAAGTCGCCAAGCATGCTGGCGTAGCAGCTGGCACCATTTATCGCTATTTCGATGACAAGGATGACTTACTCCTTCAATTATCTGCGCATCTGATGATGCAATGCGCGACACACATTCAACATGGGGTTAAGGATGAACCAACGCTGCGCGACCAATTTGAACGCCTATGGCGCAATACTTGGCACATGATGTTACAGCGCGACCACCTCCTGTTATCACGTGATCAATTCGAAGCACTACCACGTGATGACCATGCACACACTCAGCAGGAACGCATCGCATTTGCTGACCTTTATCGGGTGATTCAACAAGGTAAAGACCAAAGGCTATTCAAACCCATGGACGATGACGTTTTGATCACTCTCGGGCTAGAACCGGCGGTTTGTTTAGCTCGCAAACAGGTTCGGGGTGTTATAACCCTGAACGATGATGCTATCGCAGATGCAATTCGCGCTTGCTGGGATGCAATTTCTCTTCACTAACGACGTTCGGAGCTAACTTCGATGAAAAAATGGTTTTTTGTCATGCTGATCCTTGCACTGCTGCTGTTTGGCAGTGTGATTGGCTTTAACCTGTTCAAGCAGCAAAAGATAGCGGAATACATGGCAAATATGCCAGAACCAACCCATCCGGTGACGGCCGTGACGATTGCTGCTGAGCCATGGACCCCCACCATCGACGCAATTGGTTTTATCGAGCCAAATCAAGGGATCACCCTGACCACACAAATTGCTGGGGTCGTCGATGTGATCAATTTCGAATCAGGCCAAACCGTCGAGCAGGGTCAAAATTTGGTGGAACTTGACTCCAGTGTTGAAAAAGCCAACCTTGCCAGTACCCAAGCGCGCCTACCTGCTGCGGAAGCAAAATTTAAACGCTACCAGGGTCTGTTTGCCAAAGGCTCCATCTCTAAAGAGGCACTCGATGAAGCCGAAGCGAATTATCGTTCGTTACAAGCGGATATCACGGCGCTGAAAGCCACCATCGCTCGTCGTAACCTCCAAGCGCCGTTTGATGGGGTCATRGGTCTGCGTAATGTCTTCATGGGTGAATATTTGCAGCCAGGTACCGATATTGCTCGTTTAGAAGACACCTCTGTCATGAAGCTTCGCTTTACCGTGCCACAAACGGACATTGCTAAAATCCGTCTCAGTCAGCCACTACGTATCACCGTTGATGCGTATCCAGAAATGGAGTTTATCGGCTCAATTAGTGCTATCGAGCCAGCCGTCAATAGTCAGAGCGGCCTGATTAAAGTAGAAGCCAACATTCCCAACAACGACGGCCAGTTGCGCTCAGGGATGTTTGCCCGCGCCGATATCGTCTTACCGACCATTGAAGATCAAATCGTGATTGACCAAACCGCGATCAACTTCACTTTGTATGGCGAAAGTGTGTACGTGATCCGTGAAGAAGATGGCGAAAAGCGTGCTTATCAGCAAGTGCTTAAAGTGGGCGAGCGTCGTGGCCACCAAGTCCGAATCATTGATGGTCTCGCACCTGGCGATCTCGTGGTAACGTCCGGCCAAGTGCGCTTGAGCAACGGTTCAAAAGTGAAAATCGTCGAAAATGACGCTCTCACACCACCAGAACAATTACCTCAATTGTAAGACGAGGATGTGATGCGCTTTACTGATATTTTTATCCGGCGCCCAGTACTGGCAGCCTCAATCAGTATACTGATTGCGCTGCTAGGCTTGCAGTCGCTCTTTAAGATGCAAGTCAGGGAATACCCGGAAATGACCAATACCGTGGTCACCATCACAACCAGCTACTATGGTGCCAGTGCCGATTTGATTCAGGGGTTTATCACCACCCCACTCGAGCAGGCCGTCGCCCAAGCTGACAATATTGACTTTATGACCTCAGAATCGGTGCTGGGGACCTCGACGATTACCGTCAACATGAAGCTAAACACGGATCCGAACGCGGCACTGGCGGATATTCTTGCCAAGGTCAATTCGGTGCGTGCACAGCTTCCGACTGAGGCAGAGGACCCCTCGGTATCGATGTCGACGGGTTCAACCACTGCGGTGATGTATATCGGCTTTACCTCACCGGAGCTCGATTCAAGTCAGATCACTGATTACCTCGAGCGTGTCGTGAAGCCTCAGCTGTTCACCGTAAACGGGGTGTCGAAAATCGACTTATACGGCGGGGTGAAATACGGTCTACGTGTTTGGCTGGATCCTCAGAAAATGGCCGGGTTTAACCTAACGGCCACGGATGTTATGTCGGTACTGAGTGCCAATAACTACCAGTCCGCCACCGGTCAAGCTATCGGAACCTATATGGTTTACAACGGTAGCGCCGACACCCAGGTGTCGACCCCAGAAGAGCTCAGTAATTTGGTGGTCGAGACCCAAGAGGGTCGCGTGGTGCGCCTTGGGGATATTGCCAAAGTCTCGCTAGAGAAAAGCCATGATCGCTTCCGCGCCATTGCGAATGGCTCAGAGGCAGTGGTCGCGGCGGTCAATGCAGCACCTACCGCCAACCCCATTGATATTGCCGAAGACGTGACTGCAATGCTCCCCGAAGTCGAGCGCAACATGCCGGGCAATATCCAAATGAACGTACTGTATGACTCTACCAAAGCGATTAATGAGTCCATTCATGAGGTAGTAAAAACCATCATTGAAGCGGCCATTATCGTACTGGTGGTGATTACCTTGTTCTTGGGCTCATTCCGCGCCGTTATCATTCCTATCATCACCATTCCGTTGTCATTGATTGGTGTGGCCTTGGTCATGGAAATGATTGGTTTCTCGCTGAACTTGATGACGCTACTGGCGATGGTGTTGGCCATCGGCTTGGTGGTTGACGATGCAATCGTGGTCCTCGAAAACATCGACCGACATATCAAGCTGGGTGAATCGCCTTTCCGCGCGGCCATTATTGGTACGCGGGAGATTGCCGTGCCAGTTATCTCAATGACACTGACACTGGCGGCTGTGTATGCCCCTATCGCCATGATGGGCGGGATCACGGGCTCACTGTTTAAGGAGTTTGCGCTTACACTTGCCGGGGCCGTGTTTGTCTCGGGGATTGTGGCACTCACTCTCTCGCCAGTGATGTGTTCATCGATGTTAAAAGCCCACGCAAAGCCAAGCCGTTTTGAATTGGCAGTCCACCGTTTCTTAGATGGTATGACAGAGCGCTACGCTGGCATGCTGGATAAGGTGATGCAACGTCGTCCGGTGATCTTGTCTTTCGCCGTGATCGTGTTTGCGTCCTTGCCGGTTCTGTTCAGCTTTATCCCCAGCGAGCTTGCGCCTTCGGAGGATAAAGGGGTGGTCGTGATGATGGGTACTGCTCCCTCGACCGCTAACTTGGATTACATCCAAAACACCATGGCAGAAGTCAACCAAAAGCTCGACGAACAACCAGAAGTGGCCTTCTCTCAGGTCTTCTCTGGGGTACCTAAGTCGAATCAAGCATTTGGTATTGCTTCTTTGGTGCCATGGAGTGAGCGTGAAGCCAGTCAGTCAGAAATCGTGAAGCGCATGGCCGAGGAAGTGAAAGACATTCCGGGCATGAAAGTCACCACCTTTGAGATGCCAGAGCTCCCCGGCGCCTCGTCTGGCCTACCAATCCAATTCGTGGTGACGACACCGAATAACTTCGAAAGTCTCTATCAAGTGACGGCTGAAATCATGTCAGAGGTTCAATCTAGCCCGAATTTCGTCTATTCGGAGCTGAACCTTAATTTTGACTCGGCCACCATGAACATCAGCATTGATAAAGACAAGGCGGGTTCCTACGGAGTGACCATGCGAGACATCGGTGCCACCATTGGTACCATGATGGCGGATGGCTATGTGAATCGTATCGACTTTGATGGACGCTCTTATGAAGTGATCCCACAAGTTGAGCGTAAATATCGCCTCAACCCTGAGTCTATCGAAGGTTATTACGTACGCGCGGCAAATGGTGAGTCAATTCCACTCGGTTCGCTGATTGATATCGACATTACCGCAGAGCCACGTTCACTGCCGCACTTCAACCAATTGAATGCCGCCACAATCAGTGCAGTGGCAGCGCCTGGCGTAACCATGGGGACTGCTGTTGACTGGTTTGAAAGCAAAGCGGCAGAGTTGCCTAAAGGCTATCAACACGATTACCTCGGTGAATCTCGCCAATACGTCACAGAAGGTAGCGCACTCTATGCCACCTTCTTGTTCGCGCTAGCGATCATTTATCTGGTCCTTGCGATTCAGTTTGAATCCTTGCTCGACCCACTGGTGATCTTGGTCTCTGTACCGCTCGCCATTTGTGGTGCATTAATTGCACTCGCATGGGGGCTGTCATCCATGAATATCTACTCGCAAGTCGGGTTGATCACCTTGATAGGTCTGATTACCAAACACGGTATTTTGATCTGTGAGGTAGCCAAAGAGCAGCAGCTGCATCATCAAGCCAGTCGGATGGATGCGGTCAAAGAAGCGGCTAAAATTCGCTTGCGCCCGATCTTAATGACCACTGCAGCAATGATTGCTGGCCTGATCCCTCTGATGTTCGCCACCGGCGCAGGTGCCGAGCAACGCTTTAGCATCGGGATTGTGATCGTGGCAGGTCTTGCTATCGGTACCTTGTTTACCCTATTCGTTTTGCCAGTGATTTATACCTATCTGGCCAGCAAACACAAACCACTGCCTGTGTTTGTCGAAGACGATGAGCTCGACAAGCTCGATAAAGACTATCACGCGTCACACTAATTAAAGGGCCTTCGGGCCCTTTCTCTTTTGTCATCTTTCGACAAGCTGTCCGTATTTACATAGAATAAAGGCAGTTAATGAAGGAGTATTCCATGTTTGACCCCAAAAAACTTGAGCAAGTGGCCAAGCAAATTCACGACGCCATGCCTCAGCCTGTCAAAGAGTTAGGCACGGATATGGAAAGCCGTGTGCGCCAAGCCATTCAAGGTCAGTTGACCAAGCTCGACGTGGTAAGCCGTGAAGAGTTTGATGTGCAGACTCAGGTGCTACTACGCACCCGTCAAAAGTTGACCGAGCTTGAAGCCAAACTCGCAGAGATGGAAAAAAAGCTCAACCAAGACACTGACGCCTAAATTCATCATTAAAAAAGCCTGACCACTGGCCAGGCTTTCATCTCATACTGTGTCGTTAGTGGTTATTAATTGCGATTTGCTTCATATCAGTCATATAGCCTCGCAATTCCTCACCGATATACTCAATCGGATGATTACGAATACGGTCATTAACCTCGATTAAGGTGGCGTTGTCGACCTGATTAGAGGCTTCTCCGAGTCCTTTACCAATCACATCAGCACCCACTGTTGGCATAAAGTGTTCGCGCAGCAGCGGTGTCGCGACGTTTGCAAATAAGTAGTTACCGTACTCAGCCGTATCTGAAATGACCACGTTCATTTCATAAAGACGCTTACGCGCGATGGTGTTGGCAATCAAAGGCAATTCATGCAATGACTCGTAATAGGCTGACTCTTCGATAATGCCGGATGACACCATCACTTCAAAAGCAAGCTCAACCCCTGCACGCACCATAGCAACCATCAAAATACCGTTATCAAAGAACGCTTGCTCACTGATGCTTACATCCGACTCGGGATAGTTTTCAAAAGCGGTCTGTGCCGTTTCTTCACGCCATGTGAACAGATCTTTATCGCCGTTTTCCCAATCGGCCATCATGGTCGCGGAGAAATGGCCAGAAATGATGTCATCCATATGTTTGTTATAAAGAGGACGCATCAGTTCTTTAAGCGACTCCGACAGTTCAAAGGCTTTGATTTTCGCAGGGTTGGACAAGCGATCCATCATATGGGTGATGCCACCGAACTTCAGCGCTTCCGTAATGGTTTCCCAGCCGTACTGAATAAGCTTACCCGCATAACCTGGCTCAACACCCTCTGCGATCATTTTCTCGTAGCAAACGATGGATCCGGCCTGCAGCATGCCACACAAAATAGTTTGCTCACCCATCAGATCGGATTTCACTTCTGCTACGAATGAGGATGCGAGTACACCAGCACGGTGACCACCGGTTGCAGCGGCCCATGCTTTCGCAATCTCAAAGCCTTCACCTTTAGGATCATTTTCTGGGTGAACGGCAATCAGCGTCGGAACACCAAAGCCGCGTTTGTATTCTTCACGCACCTCGGTACCTGGGCACTTTGGCGCAACCATAACCACAGTAATGTCTTCACGGATACGCTGACCGACTTCGACAATATTAAAGCCATGTGAGTAGCCGAGCGCGGCGCCCTCTTTCATCAGTGGCATTACAGTTTCAACCACGTTGGAGTGCTGTTTATCTGGCGTAAGGTTAATCACCAAGTCTGCCTGTGGGATCAAATCTTGATAGCTACCCACTTCAAATCCATTTTCGACCGCGTTTTGATAAGAGGGACGTTTTTCATCAATGGCAGCCTGACGTAGTGCATAAGCCACATCAAGACCCGAGTCACGCATGTTTAAGCCTTGGTTGAGCCCTTGTGCACCACAGCCCACAATCACCACTTTTTTACCTTTGAGAAATTCGGCCTCGGTGGCRAATTCATCACGATCCATAAATCGGCATACGCCTAATTGTTCCAATTGTTGACGTAAATTCAGGGTATTAAAGTAGTTCGCCATGGGGTGCTCCATTGATTCAAATCCGTGATTGGGTGTGTTTTCACCGCTTGATTTTGATACTACCTTAACCATCACATTGCCTAAAGTGATATATTCACAACATGACATTGCAAATAAAGCAAGAACACACCATGAACACCAAACAACTTACGGGTTTTCTTCACCTCTGTGATACCAAAAGCTATACCCGTGCGGCACAAGCCATGCACGTCAGCCCTTCTGCGCTGAGCCGAATCATCCAACGTCTCGAAGAAGATATTGGTCAGCCGCTGTTTATTCGCACCAATAAAGCGGTCAACCTCACCCCAGCCGGTAAAACGCTGCTTCCCGTCGCACGCGATATCCTGCAGCTTTGGCACACCACGAAGGCCAGTATCAATGAACATGCCTCTTTGCTCGGCGGCAAGCTCACGCTCTTTTGTTCAGTCACGGCAAGCTATAGTCATTTACCTGAGCTCCTCGCGCGGTTTCGTCAACAATACCCAAATATCGAGCTACAACTGCTGACCGGCGACCCCGCTCAAGCAGAAGAGAAAGTGCAAGATAATAGTGCCGACATTGCTATTGCCGCTAAACCCAAGCGCTTATCATCTAGTTTGGTGTTTCAACCGATTGATACAGTCAGTTTGTCGGTTATCGCGCCAGCAATGGCCAGCAGTGGCATTGACTTACAAGCCATTGACTGGCAACACACACCGTTAATCTTGCCCGAAGCAGGGACAGCGCGCGAACTCGCTGATCAATGGTTGACCAGTAAAGGTATCGAGCCAAACGTCTACGCACAAATAGCAGGCCACGAGGCGATTGTCAGTATGGTGGCATTAGGCTGTGGTATTGGTGTGGCGCCGGACGTGGTGATTGATAACAGCCCCGTAAAAGATAAGGTTGAGCGCTTACGCCAAGAAATTGTGCAACCTCTCGAGCTGGGCCTTTGTTGTAAAGCTTCCCGCGCAAAAGAGCCTTTACTCAACGCCCTACTCGATGTCATGCGATAAACACAAAAAGCCCCAACACAATGATGCTGGGGCTTAAACGCAAAAAACCCCAGCTTTTCAGCTAGGGCTTCTAAGTAGTGGCGGAGTGGACGGGACTCGAACCCGCGACCCCCGGCGTGACAGGCCGGTATTCTAACCAACTGAACTACCACTCCGCACCAATTCTGTATGATTAAAGGCTTATATCTCTTTGCTTTAATCAATTGTATTCAAAGCCTGGCGATGTCCTACTCTCACATGGGGAGACCCCACACTACCATCGGCGCAACTACCACTCCGCACCAATTCATTCTGTATGATTAAAGGCTTATATCTCTTTGCTTTAATCAATTGTATTCAAAGCCTGGCGATGTCCTACTCTCACATGGGGAGACCCCACACTACCATCGGCGCTGCTTCGTTTCACTACTGAGTTCGGCATGGAGTCAGGTGGGTCCAAAGCGCTATGGTCGCCAAGCAAAATTTGTTTTGTCTTCACTTTTCAGTCAAAACACTTAATCTAGAAAGCTGTTCGTTCTCGCCACAATCAACTGGCTTATTTCGAGTCCAACCCAAAACCTCTTGGGTGTTGTATGGTTAAGCCTCACGGGCAATTAGTACAGGTTAGCTCAACGCCTCACAGCGCTTACACACCCTGCCTATCAACGTCGTCGTCTACGACAACCCTTTAGAGAGCTCGAAGCTCTAGGGATGACTCATCTCGGGGCCAGCTTCGCGCTTAGATGCTTTCAGCGCTTATCTGTGCCGAACTTAGCTACCGGGCAATGCGTCTGGCGACACAACCCGAACACCAGCGGTTCGTCCACTCCGGTCCTCTCGTACTAGGAGCAGCTCCCCTCAAT